>JAGVFS010000014.1 GCA_020057535.1 Patescibacteria group bacterium | reverse complement strand
TTTTTTATATTTAACTTTTAACTTTCAATTAATTTTCAATTAAATTTTAACTTTTTAATACCATCTTTTACGACGCCTCGTCTCAAAATGTAGTATTATTTTAGTTAAATATTTAGGGGATAAGACGGAGTAAATATAATTTTCTAACTGGCGGAGGGTACAGGATTTGAACCTGTGATACCTTTTACAGTATACCTGCTTTCCAAGCAGGCGCACTAGACCGCTATGCGAACCCTCCAATAGTATTAAATGCCGATTGTGTTAATAGAAAAATATAAAAAATTTTTTGATAAAAATTAGTTTAATGTTATAGTACAATTACTTTTATGAAAATATTTTTTTATATATTATTAATAATTTTAGCTAGTATTTTTCAAATGAGTTTTTTGTCTCATTTTGATTTTTTAAAAAATATAAATTTAGTTTTAATAATAATTATTTTTACAACAGCGACAAATTATCCTTTATCTTTGATTGGCGCGATAACGGGAGGATTTTTATTAGACATTTATTCAAGTTTTCAATTTAGTTCTTCTATTATCTCTTTAATTTTAACGGCAATAATTATTAAAAATATTTTTAATAATTATTTTAGCAAACATCATTTTTTTACATATCCAGTTATCGGATTTATTGGAGTTTTAAGTTATAATTTTATTATAGCAATTTTAATTAATTTTTTTTACTGGATTAGAATTAATGAATTTAATTTTGTTTTGAACAAAGTTTATTTTATCAGTTTAATTTGGCAAATTATTTTAAATATTATTTGTATTATTTTATTAGATTTATTAACAGTTTTAATTCATACTAAATTAAAAAAATTTTTTTTATTTAAAAATTAAATTTTATTTTATTCTATCCATTTTCTCATTTCCTTAGCGTTTATTTTACGATGACTCATAATAATTTTTCTTTTTTTTAAAATTAGTGGTAATTGTTTAAAGAATTTAAACAAAGCTTTAAAAGTTGAAAATTCAAAAAATAAAAGATAAACAAATTTTTTTAATTCATAAAAGAAAATCCAGGGAAAATGTAAAACAAAATTACTTAGCAATTCATTTTTTACCAACATTAAAAGATGATTTTTATAAGAAAGATAATTTATTAACGTACTTTTATTTTTTCTATTAAGAGCCGCGCTTATATCGTTTAATTTTTTTCCACCCCTTGCTGTTCGGTCATGATAAGCCTTTGCTTGCGGTAAATAAAATATATCCCAACCATAAAGTCGCAAACGCAATGAAATGTCCACATCTTCTTTATAAGCAAAAAAATCTTCGTCAAAATATTCAATATTTTTAATTTTATTATCGCATAGTTCTGTTGAACTATGTGTTTTTTTGATGCCTATTTTTTTTAATGCTTGAGAATTAAATACGGCGCATGCGCAAGTTACCCCAAATATTTCTTTTGTTTGATTATATTGTCCTCTATCTTCTTCGCCCCGTCCAATTTCAATTACTCGGCGATTTTTAAACATTTTTATTCCAACAGAATCTATAATATTAGTTTTTTTACTTTTATCAAAGTTCCAATGATAAAGTTTACCCATCACAACGCCGACTTTTAAATGCATTTCTAAAAATTTTATTATTTCTTCTAAATAATTTTTTTCTAAGAAAATGTCTTGATTTAAAAGTAAAATATACTCACTGCCTTCAATAACCTCGCGAATCCCCTGATTATATCCTCCGCAAAATCCTAAATTTTTTTCATTTTCAATTAATTTTAGTTTGTTGTTTGTAATTTGTAATTTACAATTTGTTTTAATTATTTCCGCGGTTTCATCAGTTGAAGCGTTTTCAATAATTAGAATTTTAAAATCTTGAAAAGTTTGATCAAAAACAGAATTTAAACAATGTGTAATATATTTTTTAGCGTTAAAAGTGGTAATAACAATTGAAATTTTAGACATAAAAATAAAAAAATTTTAATTCACTTTAAATAAAAATTATCAAACAAAGTAAAATATAAAAAATGCTGGTTGGGTAGAATAAAAATGGACCAAAAAGATGAATGACAAAAAGACAGAATAAAGCAATTAAAATTCCCAAATAAAAATCGCAATTATTTATTGAATAATAGGTTTTTTTAATTCCTTGCCAAAATAATATTCCTAAAAACCAAAAATAACTTAAAAAACCAAACAATCCTAAATCAATCCAATTTTCTAAATAACCCCAATCAATATGCGAGGTTTTTATATTTTTTTTTATCGTATAATCATAAGCAACAATTTCAGAGCCTAATCCAGAACCTAAAATAGGATGTTTTTTTAATTTTTCAAAACCAGCTTCAAGTCGTTCAAGTCTGGTCATAGAACTCATCTCTGTTTCTGGAGCAAAAATTGTTTCTATTCTGTCATTTAGAAAGGAAAAATTAGTTTGAATGTTTTTGTGATTGCACAAATAAAAAATCAAAGAGCTTTCTAATAAAAAAATTATAATTAAACAAATAGAAAAAATTATTTTTCTTTTTAATGAAATTTTTAAGATTAAACATAAAAAAACAAAACTAATAATAAAACCTAGAAAGAAATTTCGAGTAAAGCTGATAGTTAGAGCGATACTTGATAAACTCCCCAAAAAAATAAGCCAAAGTAATTGATGATTTACCCGGCGTTTATCTAATAATTGTTGAAAATTTTTTAAATTAAAAAGTAAAATTGAAATTATAATTAGAAAAAAAATCAGCGTTAAAACATCTGAAGACATAACAACTCGAAAAAAGTTATTATCCATTGTGGCAATTTTACCAATTATGTATTCTCTAAACCATTGATAATAAATTCCTCCATGAACGGATGAATGACTGGCAAATAAATAAAGGGTTGTTATAGTTAGAGAACAAGTTGCTATAATTGTCCCGCTAAATATTTGAAATATTTTTTCTATCCAGTATTTTTTTGAATTAGAAATTAAATCAAAAAATGGAAAAATTAATAAAAAATAACTGTAACAAATTAAATCGGCAAAAATAAAATTTAAAGAATTTTCTCTTATTATTCCCAAAATTCCCGCTAAAGCGATAAAAAATAAAGCAAAAGCAAAAGGTTTAAAAAAAAATGATTTTGAAAATTCTGTTAAAAAAAATGGAGTTTTTCCCTCATTCTTTCTGTAGGGAATTGAATTATATATTTTACTTTTGTCATCAATAGCAGGGTGGGGGGATGGAGTGAATTTTATGATTCCTAATTTTAGAGTTTTGTAATTCCATATTTTTTGAATTGACCAAATAAACATAAAAACAGCGAATAAAACGAAACGAATTGAGAGGTTTTTAAATTCGAAAAGATGTCCGTCAGCGCCAGCTAAAAATTCAAAAATAAGAAATAAAAGTCCATATTCTATTTTCCAAAAACTTAATCCAATTAAAGCGGCGACTATTAAAAAAAATCCAAAAATTTCCATTACTGGATTTAAAAAACCGAGAAAGGAAAGAAGATAGATAAAAATAGAGGCAAAAAAAGTATAAAGGGTTAATTTACTGACAAAAGTTATGTTCATAGAACGCAATGTGAAATGTAAATTAAGAATTATGAATTGTTTTTTTAAATTTAAACAATGTTATTAATAAATTTATTAATGATGTTTGATTTAATCTTTTTTGGTCTTTTTCCCCAAATATGTTATTACGATAATCTATGTAACCTAAAATTATCGCTTTTATTTTTAATAAAACATCTTTTTCAGCGATTAATATTCCAATCAATTCTCTGTAAAATTTTTTAATTTCGCTTTTACAAAAATCAGGAAAATTTTTTTTATAAAGATTAATTATAAAAAATCTATTTCGAGTTTTATAATAACGTCTTATTGGAGAATGGCATGTTGGAAAAAAGGATAAAAATTTTTTTTGGTTTCCTAAATTATGTTCTAAAATAGCCTCATTTGCTTGAATAACTAAAAAACCGTTTAAATTAAGGCGTAAGCAATATTCATGGTCAACAGAATCAATAAAAAGTTTTTCCATAAATGGTCCAATTTTTTTGTAGGCGTTTAAATTTAATAAATTCCCCGAAGTCATCGTGATTAAAATTTTTGAATACAGTTCATTTTTTGTTATTTCTTCTGAAAATTTACCAAATTTATTTTTATGGACAGGAGTGATAATCCCAATGTTTTTTGAATCATAAAAATCTAAATATTTTATTAAAGATGGAATCATTTTTTGAGAAACTTTACTGTCTAAATCAATAGTAAATAACCAATCATATCCATTTTCAATTGCTTTTTGAGCTCCAACATTAAGGGCATTTGCGATTCCTTGATTTCCATGATTATTAATATAATAAATTTTTTTTTGAGATTTTAAGGCGTTAATAATTGTTATTTCTTTTTTATCAGAATTATCAACAACAAATAAAATATCTAAATCGTTTATATAAGAATTTATATTATCAATAATTTTTTGAGTTGGTTTATATAATGTAACAACCCCGGCAATTTTTATTTTATTTTTTAGTTCCATAATTTTTAGTTTTATAAGATATAATTAATTGTTCAATTTTATTTAACATCTCTTCAACTATTTTTTTCCAATCGTATTTTTTTACTTCTTTAATTCGCCTGTTTTTTAAGTTTTCATCTTTTTCTTTTAAACATTCTTTTAAAGAATTATTAAATTCTTCTGGGGTTTTGATAATTTTAATTAAATCAGAAAATTTTTCTACTCCGCCGGTATTTGTTGAGATAATTGGTTTTCCTAAAGCTAAATATTCGTATATTTTCATAGAGTCGCCACATTTTGTACTTAAATTTACTTTATAAAAAGCAAAGCAGACATCAAATTGATTAATATAAGCTGGAACCTCATTAAAATTTTTTATACCTAAAAAATATACATTATCAAAACGAGATAAATTTTCTATTTCCAATTTTAAATTTTTATCTAACCAAATTGATCCAATAAAAACAAAACTTAAATTTTTATTTTGATTAATTACATTAGAAATTAAATTAAAATCGAGGCGATCAGTTATTACTCCAACACAGCCAATTATTGGATGCGGAATTTGTTTAATATCTTCTGGGCAAACTAATTTTTTTTGAAATCTATTTAAATCAATGCCTTGCGAAATAAAATAAACATTTTTTTTGTTTTGAAAAAATAAATTTATTAATTCAGGAGAAACTGTAAAAATAATATTCGCTTTTTTTTTAATTAATTGATAATTTTGAGTTAATTTTTCTTTTTGATTTTTATACCATGACAATTCCGTCCAATTATCAATTGTGTCAAAACAAGAGATTGTTTCGCCTAATTTTCCAAAATATCCGCAAAACATTGGATTGCATGACCAAAGAATTATATTTTTAAATTCTAATTTTTTAAGTAATTTATTTATTTTTTTTATCATTATTTTTTCTCCAAAAATAGAATCAATAGTTGAATAATAAAAAAGTCCTTTTGAAGTATTAAAAAATTCTGATGTTTGAGCTTGATGACAAACACTAAAAAAATCCCGATAAATAATTTTTTCTCGAGATCTTAAAATTTGATTTTTAATATAACTCTTAATTCCTCTTTCTATTGTGTTGGGTAATAAGTCAATATAAAGAACTTTTCCAATTCGTTTGTCTTCTAATAAATTTTTCAAAATATAAGCGTTACGATTAAACGTTTCTTTTTTAAACCATCTTGAAAAATTATTCATTCCAAACATTATAAGGTCCATAGAATATAAATTCTAAATTATAAATTATGAATTATGAATTTTTTTTCTCCCATATATGGTTGTAAAATTTTTGGAATTTTTATTGATCCATCGGCTTGTTGATAATTTTCTAAAATTGCAATAATAATTCTGCCGATAGCAAAGGCTGTTCCGTTTAAAGTATAAACAAAATTTAATTTGCCATTTTTATTTCGATAACGAATATTTAATCGTCTTGCTTGAAAATCCGTACAATTACTAGTTGAAGTAATTTCTCTAAATTCATTTTGACCAGGGAGCCAAGCCTCTAAATCAAATTTTTTAGCCGCTGAATCTCCTAAATCCCCAGTGCACATTTTTATCACACGATAAGGTATTTCTAAAAGTTGAACTAATTTTTCTTCAATTGAAAGAAAAAAATCATGCTCCTTTTCTGAATCTTTTGGTTTACAAAAAGAAAACATTTCTAATTTATCAAATTGATGAACTCGTAAAATTCCTTTTGTGTCTTTGCCATATGATCCAGCTTCTCGGCGGAAACAAGAAGAAAAACCTAAATATCTTTTTGGTAATTCTTCTTCTTTAAAAATTTCATCGCAATGCATCGGACCGATTGATTGCTCAGACGTGCCAACTAAATATAATTCATCTTTTGGTAAATAATAAATCTCTTCTTCTCCGCGCGTTAAATATCCCATTCCTTCCATTGAATGTCTTTTTATCATTACTGGTGGAATAATTGGTATAAAATTTTCTTTAATTAAATTTTGAGAAACAAATTGAATTAAAGCAAATTCCAATAAAGCAGCTTCATTTTTTAAGTAACCAAATCTGCTGCCAGAAATTTTTGCGGCTCTTTTAGTATCAATTAAATCTAATTTTTCGGCTAATTCAATATAATTTTGCGGTTTAAAATTAAATTTAGGAATTTCGCCTACATGCTTTAAGATTTCATTATCTTCTTCTCCTTGTCCTATTTTTACGTCTAATAAAGGAGGATTCGGAATTAAATACATTAATTTATTAAATTCTTTTTCTATTTCTTCTAATTCTTTTTCTAATTTTGAAATTTTTTCTTTGATATTTTTTCCTTCTTTTATTAATTCGTCTTTTTTTGAAAAATCTATTTTAATTTTTCCAGCGATTTCATTTTTTATTTTTTTTAAATCATCCACTTTTTGAATAAAATTTTTCCTTTCTTCATCTAACTTTAAAAGTCTGTCAATATCAATATTAACTCGTTTATTCTCGCAAGCCTTTTTAATTAAATCTGGATTTTCACGAATAAATTTAATGTCCAACATAAAAAATGAATTAAGAATTATGAATTATAAATTTAGAATTTGGGATTTATAATTTAACTTGGTATTGAGATTTGGAATTTAGTCTTAATGTTATAGTCGAAACTCTGAATTGTTATTAGAGTTGTTGAGGGTTTATTATTTGTTACGAATTACGCGCTGTTTTTTTGTCTTAATGCTTCCAATGCCGGTAATTTTTTGTCGGTGAGAAATTCTAACATTGCTCCGCCAGCCACACAAACATAGTTAAATTTTCCATCTAAATTAAATTTATTAATCGCTTCTTCGGTGTCTCCGCCGCCAATTAAACTATAGGCTTGAGAATTTGCAATAATTTGAGCTATTTTTTTGTTCCTTGATTAAATTTTTCTTTTTCAAACATTCCCATTGGCCCGTTCCAAATAATTGTTTTTGCTTTTTTGATATATTGAGAAAATAATTCAATTGTTTGAGGCCCAATGTCTAAAATTGAACATTCGGATAAATTATGCGAATTTAAAAAAGCAATATCTATTTTTCTTGCTTGTTTTTTTAGACCAATAGTTTTTTCAATTACCCCATCTACTGGCAAAATAATTTTTTCTCCGACAAATGACAATAATTCGGCTATAGTTTTTATTATTGAATTGTTAGTTTGGTTTTTTAAACTATCATTTGGAAGTTTTCCTACATTATATCCTAATTCTTTTAAAAAAATTAATCCAGCCACACCGCCAATTAAAATCCAATCTGCTTGTTTTAAAAAATTTTTTATTACCTCTATTTTAGTATTAATTTTTATTCCGCCAATAATTATAACTAATGGTTTTTTAGAATTTGTTTTAATCTTAGTTAAAATTTTTATTTCTTTTTCAAAATTTAAACCCATTGCGCTTGGTAAAAATTTTGTTATTCCTACTGTGGAAGCGTGTATTCTATGACTTTGAGCAAAAGCATCGTTAATAAAAACTTCACCTAAATTAGCGAGTTTTTTGGCAAATTTTAAATCATTTTTTTCTTCTTCTGGATAAAAACGAGTGTTTTCTAAAAGGATAATTTCGTTTGTTTTCATTTCTTCAATTTTCTTTTTAACTTCTTTTCCAACACAATCTTTTAAATAAATAATTTTTATTTTTTTATTTGCCAGTTGGTCGATTAATTTTTTTACTACTGGCTTTAATCGCAAATCTTCTATCACTTTGCCGTGAGGTCGACCTAAATAAGAGATTAAAATAATTTTACAATTTTGTTTTAAGAGATATTCAATAGTTGGTATAGATATTTTAATCCTGCTGTCATCAGCGACAATCCATCCGTTTCCATTTTTTTTCAACGGCACATCATAAGTCACTCTTAGAATAACTTTTTTATTTTTTAAATTTATATCTTTGATTGTTTTATACATAAAAAAACAAAAAAACAATAAAACAAATTAACTTTAATTACTCTTCTAATTTTAATTAATCTAAACAATGTCGCAATGACCTGAATAAGCGCAATGACCCGAATAAATAAGTTAAAATTAATTTGTTAAAATTGCCTTAATTCTTCTTACTCCCGCGCTGGAACTTTCTTGTTTTTGGATTTTAAAATACCCCAGATCGCCGGTTTTTATTGCATGCGGACCACCGCAAATTTCTTTACTTATAATATTATCGTTTTGACCAATGGTATAAACTTTTACTTTTTTGCCATATTTTGAATCAAACGTGCCAGTAGCCCCAATGTTTTTAGCTTGCTCTAAATTCATTTCTTCGCAAGAAACTATCAAATTTTGTTTAATAGCTTGATTAACTAAATTCTCAACTTGTTGTAATTGTTTCGCAGTCATTTTTTCGTTATGCGCAAAATCAAAGCGCAATCTTTCAGTTGTTATATTTGATCCTTTTTGTGAAACTTG
>JAGVFS010000069.1 GCA_020057535.1 Patescibacteria group bacterium | reverse complement strand
AAGGAAAAAAGAACAATCTTGATAAAACAAGTCTTCAGAAAATTGATTCTTTAAAGCAACAATTAAAAGAACAATTAGAAACTATACAACCTCTTTTAAAAGAGGAAAAAAACAACTTAAAAGAAATTATAAGAGGAAAAACAATAGAATATTTAGATAAAGAAAAAAAAACACTCCACGCTTCTTTAAAAGAAGAAGAAAATGAATTAAGGGAAAAAATTAATAATATTGAAACTAGTTCTTCTTTTACAAAAGGACTAGAACTAGAGAAAGAACAACAAGAATTAAAAAAAGAACAATTAATAAAAGAAGTTAAAAGAAATGTTCAATCATTAGAAGGCACACATAAATATTGTTATGAAGAAATTTTTAAATTAATACAAGAAAAGGGTGGGGAATTATTCGGACAAGATCTTCCAACTTTTGAACAAATTCTTTTAGAAGAATGGGATAGACAAAAAGAGGAAAAGAGGAAAAAACATTTACCAAAATATGTTCAAAAAATAGAAGAGCCAAAAGAAAATTTATTTGTAGAAATACAGAAATCACTTATTGAAACAATTAAAAATAAAAAAACAGAAGATTTAAAACAAATTATGCCGTGGAAACGTGAAGGTTATCATAAAAAACTTACTTTTTTATTAGTTCCAGAGATCAAAAGCCTTTTACAAAGCGAGGCAACGAAAAACCTTAACATAAAAGAATTAGAACAGCGATATTTGTCAGTTTTAAAAGAAAATAGAATTTTTGGATCAATCTTTGGTCCAAAATATACTAACAAAGACAAAGAAATACTATCTCCAATTTGGGAATTACTTAAAAAAATAGATGCAGATGCAAAAGCAGAAGCAGAAGCAGAAGAAAACAGAAAAAGAAAAAGTAAACGTAAAACGTACGATAAAAAATAAAAAAATCTAATTATAAAAATTAGATTAAAGCGCAAAAATAAAAAAACAACTAATTAATTATAAAAAACTTGCATTATTATTCATTCTTTTTTATAATATTTAAACCAGTTGTTTTTTTTATTTTAAAAATTAGAATCCAATTCTTAACTCTGCATTCTACATTCTGCATTCTACACATTCTTAACTCTGCATTCTTAATTCTTAACTCTGCATTCCTAAAATTCTGCATTCTACATTCTACACATTTTTAACTCTGCATTCCTAAAATTCTGCATTCATTTTGGGCGCGTAGCTCAGTTGGTTAGAGCGTTTCTCTGATAAGGAAAAGGTCCATGGTTCGAATCCATGCGCGCCCACCAGTAAAAATAAAAATCAAAATGTAAAAATTAAAATTTAAAAAAATAAATATAATTTATTTTAATATTTTTAATTTTTTTGTGTTCCCTTTTTTATTTTTTTATGAAAAACCTATTAAAAATAGCTGTTGTTTCTTCAGAAGTGGATCCTTTTTCTAAAACGGGCGGAATGGCCGATGTGACTCGTTCTCTTTCAAAAGCTTTGTTTCGTTTAGGCCATTCTGTTATTATAATTACCCCCCTTTATGAAAAATTAATAGATGAAAAAAAATTTAAACTTAAATGCTTTCAAAAAGATTTTCCTTTAAAAATAGATGAAAAAAATATTTTAAAAATTAATTTATGGAAAGGAGAATTATTAGAAGGATTGCCAGTATATTTTATTTCCAATAAAAAATTTTTTTATTGGAAACACCAAGCAAAAAAATCAAACCAACAACTTTATGGTTCAAAACGCGAAAACGCCCGTTTTGCGCTTTTTGATTTAGCCGCCTTACAACTATTAAAATTAATAAATTTTAAACCAGACATTATTCAATGCCATGATTGGCAAACCGGATTAATTCCGTATTTTTTAAAGAAAAAATTAAGATTTAAAAATGATCCTTTTTTTAAAGAAACATCCACCGTTTTTACCATTCATAATCTTACTTTTCAAATGGGAAAAAATTGGTGGGAAATTCCTTTAAAAGAAAAAGACGATGGAAAAAATAATTTGCCATTTTTTGACGATCCAAAATTAGAAAATATTAATTTTGCAAAAAGAGGAATTTTACATTCTAATATTATTAATACGGTAAGTGAACGTTACGCGCAAGAAATTCTAACCCCTCAATTTGGACAGGGAATGCAAAAAATTTTAAATTCAAAGAAAAAAAATTTATATGGCATTGTTAATGGAATTGATTCTATAATTTTTAATCCGACTTTTGATAAAAATATTTATTTTAAATATGATTGGAAAACTTTCAGAGAAAAAAAAGGAGCAAATAAATTAGCTCTACAAAAAGAAGCTGGTTTAGAAAAAAATTCTCAAATTCCTTTAATTGGAATGGCTAGTCGAATAACCGAACAAAAAGGATTTAATTTAATTATAGAAAATATGATTCATCTTCTTCATTTGAACGCGCAATTTATAATACTCGGCGAAGGAGATAAAAATTTTTGCGATTTTTTAAAAAAAACCGCAAAAAAACACCCTTATAAAATCGTTTTTTATTCAACATTTTCTGAAAAAATGGAAAGTAAAATTCATGCCGGTTCAGATATGCTTTTATTGCCTTCAAAATTTGAACCTTGCGGCACAGCTCAATTAAAAAGTTTGCGTTACGGATCTATTCCAATTGTTCATGAAACAGGAGGACTTTCAGACACAATCACGGATTTTAATCCTCAAACTAAACAAGGAAATGGTTTTGTTTTTAGAAGGCATTGGAAAGAAGATTTATTAATCGCTATTGCTAGGGCGTTAGAAAATTATAAATATTCAAAAACATGGGAATATTTAGTAGAAAAAGCAATGAAACAATCTTATTCATGGGAACTTCCAGCAAAAAAATATATAGATTTATTTAAAAAAACATTAAAAACCACTTAACTTAATTTAAGTGGTTTTTTAAAATTATTAAATTTAACTAATCTTAATCGTTGAAAAATATAATTCCCCTTCAGTGAAAATTAGATTAAATTTTAATACTCAATCAAACTATAAATTCCAAACCCTAATTGTATTTTATAAATATTTAAATTTAGAATTTTATAAAAATTTTTTCCTAAAATTTTTGCTTATCTTATTTTTTAGTTACTCTTAAAATTTCTTCTGGAGTCGTAACGCCTTCAAAAATTTTTTCTATTCCATGTTGCCTTAAAGAAATCATTCCTTTTTCTTTTGCCTTTTTTTGAATCTCTCCGGCAGAAGCGCGAGAAAGAACTAAAGATTTTATTTCATCATCCGCAATTAAAATTTCAAAAATTCCTGTTCGTCCTTTATATCCGGTAAAATTACAAGCAGAACATTTTTTCCCTTTTTTGAAAACAATTCCTTTTTGATTTTCTAATTCAAGAGTTTCAATAATTTCTTTAGAAGGTTTATATTCTTCTACGCAATTTGAACAATTTTTTCTAATTAATCTTTGCGCAATAACCGCCAAAACAGACGAGGAAATTAAAAATGGTTCTACTTTCATGTCAATTAAACGAATCAAAGCGCTTGCTGCATCATTAGTATGAAAGGTGCTTAAAATTAAATGTCCAGTCATAGCCGCATGAACAACTATTTCAGCTGTTTCTAAATCACGAATTTCTCCGACCATAATAATATCCGGATCTTGTCGAAGCAAACAATGTAACCCTTTTATAAAAGTTAAATCCCTAGTAATTTGCGACTGTCTAATTAAAGGCAAGTGATATTCAATCGGATCTTCTAAGGTAAGAATACTTTTTTCCACTGTATTTAAATTATTAAGAATAGAATATAAAGTTGTTGTTTTTCCACTTCCAGTCGGCCCAGTGACTAATATTAACCCATTAGGTTTTTTAATTATTGCTTCAAATTCTTTAAATTGAGTAAGGTTCATTCCTAAACTTTCTAAATCAACAAGGATTGAACTAATATTTAATATTCTAAGTACCGCGCATTCTCCATAAAGAGTTGGAAAAATTGAAACCCTTAAATCTAAATTTTGATCTTTAATTTTTATTTGAAAACGCCCGTCTTGAGGCGTTCTTGTTTCAGTGATATTTAATTGAGCTAAAATTTTTACTCGAGCAATTAAAGCTGATAATAAATACAAAGGTTCTTTGGCTATTTCTTTTAAAAATCCATCAATTCTAAAACGAAAACGAACAAAATCCTTTTCAGGTTCAATATGAATATCGCTTGCCCCAGCTTCAACAGCCCGAACAAGATAATTATCAATCAAATTAATAATCATTTCTTTTCCTTCAAAATTTTGAATAGACATAAAATAGACAAAAATTTTAAAAAAATTTTTTAATTATTTTAAAATACATCAATGCCAAAAAATTTACAAATAATCTAGTACGATATTTCTAAATTAATTTAAACATATTTTACCACTTTTTTGTTTTGATGATAAACATCCATTGATGTTAAAATAATTGATTAAAACTAATACACACAAAGACAAATTTGTGTTATTTTTTGTAATTATTCCTCTCTAAAAATTAATTATAATGCTCTCGAGAGGAATTGAACCTCTATTATTGGCTCCGCAAGCCAGCGCTCTATCCATTGAGCTACGAGAGCAAGAGAATACAGAATTATAAAATTTTAAATTAAGAAATAGTTTTCTTAAAAACTAAAAGCTAATTTAAATTTTAAGTATTTTCCCTAAATGATCAGAAAATGATTCATCTTTTTGTTCCAAGTCTTCTTTTAAATATTTCAATAAAATTTCCCTAATTCTAACGGGATTTTGATTTTCTAAAGAAATTGTAAGATTTGGCCTGATAAAATTTTGAAATTTAAAATAAAGATTTTTTATTTCTGGAACTTGATAAATAATCCAAAAATTTTCCAATTCCCTCCAAAAATAAAATTTTTCCGCCACTTGAATGCCTCTTTCAAAAATTTGAAATTTTATTAAAATCGGCTCTTTTAAATCAAACAAGATTAAAATTATGCTAAATATAATAATAATAACGGCAAAAAGAAAATTATTGGTAAAAATTGCAAATAATAATAACCCAATTGCCATTATTGCCATAAAAATATACCACCCTTGACTTCTTTTATATTTTATAAATTCTGGAAAATTCCAAACAATTAAAATTTTCCCATAATTTTCTTGAAACATAATAAAAAATGCAACTAGCGCTCTCAATGAGTAACTAGTAATAAAAAAATAAAATTAAAATCTCAAAATGCAAAATAATAAAGATAAAAATGTAACCAATACTTCTCTAAACAAAGATCTATCAGAGATGAATAATTACTGATTATAGATTGTTTATTACTTTTAGTATTTTAGTGTTTTTTGTTTATCCTTAACACTTTTATAAATCGCTTCGTTCCTCTTTGTAATACAATCCCCTCTTTTGGAATTTCTAAATCTTTTTCTTCGGTAATGATATCGCCATTTAATTTTATTCCTTTTTGAATAATTAATCTTCGCGCTTCACTTTTGCTTTGAACTAATCCACTTTTAAAAAGCAAATCAATCACGTTCAATCTTGATTTAGAAACTATAAATTCTGAAAGTTTGTCTGGAATTTGTTTTTGTTGAATCACTTTTATGAAATGCTGTTCGGCTTTTTTTGCCTCTTCTTCACCATGATAAATTTTTGTAATTTCAAAAGCTAAACGCATTTTTATATTACGTGGATTAAATTTTTTATTTTTTAATTGTTTTGATAGTTTCATCACTTCATCTATTGGCATATTAGTGCAAATTTCTAAACCAATTTTAATAATATCATCAGACCATAACATAATTTTTTCATACATGTTTTTAGGCTCTTCGTCTAAGTTAACAATATTACCCTCTGTTTTACCCATTTTTTTACCAGTTGAGTCAACTAATAATTTAACAGTTAAAACAAATTTTTCTTTTTTTTTCATTTTTTTTATTAATGTTCGTCCTGCCAACATATTAAACATTTGATCATTCCCGCCAATTTGCATATCAACATTCATAATAACTGCGTCATAAGCTTGAAATATTGGATATAAAAATTCATGCACATAGATTTCTTTGCCAGCCTTTAATCTTTCTTGAAACATATCACGTTCTAACAAACGAGAAACCGTAAAATAAGAAGCTAATTTTAACAAATCTTCTGATTTTAATTTATTGGTCCACTTTTCATTATATAAAAATTTGATATTTGATTTTTTTAAATCCAAAATTTTTCCAATTAATTTTTTATAATCAATCGTATTTTTTTTCACTTCTTCTCTTGTTAAAGATTTGCGTGTTGCCATTTTATCAGTTGGATCGCCGATCGTAGCGGTAAAATCACCAATCAAAACAATTATTTCATGTCCCAAATCTTGAAGTTGACGTAATTTTTTAAGAACAATACTGTGTCCGATGTGTAATTTACCGGTTGGATCAATTCCAGAATAAATTCTTAATTTTTTACCCGACAATAAAACTTTTTTTAACTCTTCTTTGTTGGGATAAATATTTTCTACTCCACGTGTTAAAAATTCATCTATTTTTTTAAAATCTGTAATAATATTTTTCATAAATTTTATTTTATAACAAAAAGGTGTATATTTAAAATGGTAAAATTAAGCTATTTAATTGTTAGATAACGATACGTTGTAATGTAATATCCTTTGTCTCTTTTAGATATTCTGCTGGTGTTTTATAGTTTAATTTTTTCAATCTTGTATTTT
>JAGVFS010000072.1 GCA_020057535.1 Patescibacteria group bacterium | reverse complement strand
TATGCAAATAATTTAGAAGAAACTAAAAAAATAATTTTAGAAAATTTAAAACCAAATGATTTAATTTTACTTCTTGGAGCAGGAGATATTTACAAAATTAGCTTGTAGTTTTATTAAAAGGATTATGTCAATCTAAGATTAATTAGAGCGATAATAAATGCTGAATTATAAATTTGAATTTTAAAAGTTAAAAGTTAATTTAGTATGAAATTTATACAACAATTAAAGCAATTTGATTGGATAATAATAGGAGTCGTGTTTTTTTTAACTATTTTTGGATTAATTATTCAATATAGTTTGTCTTTAAATCAAGAGGTTATTAGTTTTTCAAATTTTTATAAGCAATTGATTTTTGTTAGTATCGGATTAATTGTAATGTTTTTAATCAGTTTTTTAAATTGGAATTTTTTTTTAAAAAATTATGCGATTTTTTTATATATTTTAATTTTAATTTTATTAATTTTAGTTTTATTTTTTGGAAAAACCTTTAGAGGAACGCAAGGTTGGATTAATCTACCTTTTGGAATTAATTTTCAAATAGTAGAATTAGTAAAAATAATTTTGGTGGTTATTTTAGCTAAATATTGGAGTGATAAAATTTATAATATTCAAAGTTTTAAGCATGTTATTTTAACAGGAATATTAACAATAATCCCTTTTATTTTAGTGATTTTGCAACCAGATTTAGGATCTGCTTTAATTTTTTTTGGTCTTTGGATAGGAATGATTTTTATAATTTCTAAACCTAAAAATGTAATTTTGATTTTAATTATATTTTTTTTGATTTTTGGAATTGGATGGTTTCAATTAAAAGATTATCAAAAAGATAGAATTATTACTTTTATAAATCCTCAAACGGATCCTCTTGGTCGGGGATATCAAATAATTCAATCAACTATTGCTGTTGGTTCAGGACAATTTTGGGGTCGTGGTTTAGGATTAGGGCCTCAAAGTCAATTAAAATTTCTACCTGAAGCGAGAACAGATTTTGTTTTTGCAGTTATTGCCGAAGAGCTAGGAATGATTGGAGCATTTTTAGTCTTAGGATTTTTTGGAATTTTATTTTATCGCCTTTGGAAAATAATTAAAAAAATAAGAGATGATTTTAGCGTTTTTTTAATTATAGGATTTACTTTTTTATTTTTTATAGAAATTTTTGTCAATATTGGCATGAATATTGGCTTAATGCCGATTACTGGAATTTCTTTGCCATTTTTAAGTTATGGCGGGAGCTCTCTTTTAGTAAATTTATTTATAATTGGAATTATACAAAGTATAATCAAAAGGAATAGATAGATTTTATATATTCAATTTGTCTTGAAAAAAAATAATACAAGAGTAAAATAATACAAGAAATGAAAAATTTTAGATTTTTTTTAAAGTTAGATTATTTGAAATTTAATTGTAGGTAGAGTGGTGTGTATTAAATGGGCTAATCAAATTGTTTAATTAGATTTATTTTGTTAGCGCAAAAGAGTATTGTTGGTGTATTTTTCTTTAAAAATTATCTGTTTTGTTTTAAATTTAAAATTTTTAATTTTTTAAATTATTTCAATAAAAAAATCAAAATTTAATTTAATTTTTAATTATTATATTTATGAAAATAAAATTTTTAACAAAAGATGTAAAACTTACTGTTTCTCTCAAGGTTTATATAGAAGAAAAGATTCAAAGTCTTATGGAAACTCATTTTGAAAATATTTTAGAAATTTTAGAAATACATATAGATTTTAGTGTTGACCATCATCATCGTCATGGTAAAGTTCAAAGAATAGAAGTAATGGTTTATGCCCCTCATCAAATTTTACGAGCCGAAGAATTTGCTAATGATGTATATTCTGCCTTTGATGGAATTATTCCTAAATTAGAAACGCAAATTGAAAAATATAAACACAAATCTTTTAGTAAAAATAGAAAAATAAAATAAGTTCAAAAAGGTAATTTAGTAATCAATAATTAATTAATACACAATGAGTAGTAATCTTCTATAAAGGAGTGGAATAATAAATTATTGGTTAGTTGGGGGTATTTACCTATTTATTAACTTTTTATATTTTATTTTATATATAAATTATATGACCAATAAAACGAAAATTTTAATCGTGGAGGATGATTTATTCTTAAGAAGACTTTGTCAGAATAAATTAGAAAAAGAAGGATTTGAGGTTATTTTAGCGGAAGATGGAATGAGGGGAATAGAGGAGGCAAAAAAAACCTCACCAAATTTAATATTATTGGATATTATTTTGCCCAATATAGATGGATTTGAAGTTTTAAAAATTCTTAGAGATGAAGTATCTACAAAATTAATTCCGATAATTTTATTAAGTAATTTAGGACAAAAAGAAGACATAGATAAAGGATTAGCTTTAGGAGCTAATGATTATCTTATAAAAGCTCATTTTTCTCCTCAGGAAATAGTTGATAAAGTAAGGGAAGTGTTAGAAAAATAATAATAAATTTTTTTTGTAACAATAGGGGGTTATTTTACATTTCATAATTCATGGGAGTTTATAAAATGTTTTATATTTTATGTTTTTATTTTTACTAATTAATTCACATTTTCTGTGAGTTAAAAAGGAGAAATCTTATGGAATTAATTAAAACCGGAATTGGTAAAAGTAATAATGCTAATTCTGAAAAAGCTGGACAAGAAGCTTGTCAACAAGCTATTGATCAGGTGGGAGGAAAACCTAATTTAATCATGGTTTTTTCCTCTGTTTTTTTAGATCAGGAAAAAATGCTTAAAGGGGTTAATTTGGTGGCTCAAGGGGCTATGGTTGTTGGTTGTAGCGATTCAGGAGAAATCACAACTCAGGGATCAGTTCGTGGACATGTGGTGGTTATGGCTATAGTTTCGGATCAAATTAAATTTACAGTTGGTTTGGGAAAAAATGTAAAAGCGAATAGTATCAAAGCTGGACAGGATGCAGCTGAAGAAGTTATTAAAAACGCTCCAGAAAAAATTTCTCTTTTTGTTAGTCTTTTAGAGGGCTTAACCGGAAATGGAGCAGCCATTGTTAGGGGGTTTAAAACAGTCTTGGGAGAACATTTTCCAATTATTGGCGGTTCAGCTGGAGATGATTTTGCTTTTAAAAAGACTTTTGTTTATTTTCAAGATCAAGTTTTAAACGATGCTGTAATTGGCATTGGTTTATCTGGTAAATTTTCTTGGGGGTTGGGAGTAAAACATGGTTGGGAATCAATTGGCTTACCAATGGAAGTAACGAAATCAGAGGGTGCTGTAATTAAGGAATTAGATAATAAACCTGCTTTGAGTATTTATCAAGATTATTTTGGCAAGAGAGCGGAAGAATTAATTAAAGAACCTATTGCTAAAATGGCTTATACTTATCCTTTAGGCAGGACAATAAAAGATTCTTCAGAATTATTAATTGTTGATGTTGTAATTGCAAATGAAAAAGGAGAAATCACTTGCGCGGCCGAAGTTCCAGAAGGATCAGAAATTCGTTTAATGTTGGGAGATCCAGAAAAAGCGATTCAAGCCGCAAAAGAAGCGGCAGAAAATGCTTTATCTCAACTTAATGGGGCGACACCTAAAGCCATTTTTATTTTTGACTGTATGGCGCGTCATAAATTATTAGGCGCTCAAGTTAACGAAGAAATACAAGCCGTTCAAAATGTTTTAGGCAAAGAAACCCCTTTAATTGGATTTTATACCTATGGCGAGCAAGCTCCATTGGGGGGCAATATTAATCCAAATATTTGTAACTCAGCTTTTCATAATGAAACTATATGTCTTTTAGTTTTAGGAGAAAAACATTAAAATAATGATAAAAGATAAATTAAAATTCAAAAAGTATTATTAAAATTTAAACTTTGGTAAAAATTTTGAATAATATTATAAAATCCTTTATTTTAGCCAAAATAATTTTTTATTTAAAAAATAAAATAGCTTATTTAGGGGAAATTAATAAAATTTGTCAAAGTTTAATTAAAATAATTAATTTTTAATTACTCTAATTGATCTAATTAGTGTAAATAAATTTTAATTTCTAAATTTCAATTTATTAAATAAAAAATATAAAAGTTATTGGACTTTTTTAATCATTGGATTATTAAGAAATTTTTAGATTAATTAGAAATTAGGTTAATTGGGTTAATTTGTCTTTGTGTTATAATGTTTTTTTTATGTTTTTGTTATATGACAAATTTTTTAAAAAAAGAAAAGCATGATTTAGAAGAAGTGATTAAATATCAAAATTCTTTAATTGAATTAGATAAGATTGCTAAAATGCTTATTAAAAGGGATCTTGCTCTTACTGATTCTAAAGAAAAATTAATAAAAGAAAAAGGAAAGGTGGATGCGGTGATTAATAGTTTAACAGATGGATTGATTATGATTGATTTAGAACAAAAAATTATTTTAATTAATCCTAAGGCACAAAGCATTTTAAACGTAACAAAAGAAGAAAAATTAATTGGAAAAGTTTTATCTGAACTTGTTAATTTTCCACAAATAAAAGAACTTTATGAGGTTTTGGCTAAAACAGAGGGACATTGCAGAGAAAAACAATGCGAATTAATTTT
Organism: Patescibacteria group bacterium; assembly: GCA_020057535.1. Taxonomy (GTDB): domain Bacteria; phylum Patescibacteriota; class Patescibacteriia; order UBA2591; family PGYQ01; genus PGYQ01. The sequence goes on along the minus strand of JAGVFS010000072.1, from coordinate 2,740 downwards.
GAAAGAATCAATAGAAAAAATTTATGAAATGCAAACTACATTAGTAGTAACCGAGACGCAAGAAACAATTGGAACATTAATTATTTTGCATGATGTAACAAGAGAAAGATTAATTAATAAAATGAAATCAGAATTTATCACAATTGCCGCCCATCAACTTAGAACCCCTTTAACTGGAATTAAATGGTCATTAGAGATGATTAATACTGGTACGATAACAGAAGAAGAAGAAAAAGAATTTTTAGACAAAGCTTATCAAAGCAATGAGAGGATGATTAAATTAGTTAATTCGTTATTAATTGTCTCTCATCTTGATGAAGGTCGTTTTGTTTATAAATTTTTTGAGATTCAAATAGAGAATTTAATTCAAGAAATTATTGAAAATTTTAAAATTCAAATAAAAAATAAAGCTATTAAATGTATTTTTGATAAACCAAAAATTCCTTTATCTAAAACAAAAGTTGATTTAGAAAAAATTCAAATGGTTTTAGAAAATTTAATAGATAATGCGATAAAATATACGCCACAAAATGGAAAAATAATTATTTCTTTAAAAGAAAATAATAATAAAATTGAAGTGTCTATTAAGGATAGCGGCATGGGAATTTCTAAAGAGAATCAAGAAAGATTATTTACTAAATTTTTTAGAAGCACTGAAGCATTAAAAATAGAAACAAGCGGTTCTGGATTGGGGCTTTTTATCGCTAAAAATATTATTGAAGCGCATGGAGGACAAATTTGGGTAAAAAGTAAAGAAGGGAGGGGGAGTACTTTTTATTTTACTTTGCCAATAGACTAGTCTGTAGCCACCCTAGTTTTTTACAAGCTATAAATTAATTCATATGATTCTTTTTAAAAATGTCACAAAAATATATTCTTCAAATTCAATAAATTCCACGGCTCTTAAAAATATTAATTTACACATAGAACCTGGGGAATTTGTTTCTATTGTTGGTCAAAGCGGGGCTGGAAAAACAACTTTAATTAAGCTTTTAATTGCCGAAGAAAAAGCGACTGAAGGAGAAATAATTATTGGTGGATGGAATATTACAAATATCTATGAGCAAGAAATTCCAACATTAAGAAGGCAAATTGGAGTTGTTTTTCAGGATTTTAAATTATTGCCTAAAAAAACCGTATTTGAAAATGTCGCTTTTGCTTTAGAAGTAATTGGCGCTTCTTCTCAAAAAATAAAAAAAATTATTCCTCAAGTTTTAAAAATTGTTGGATTAGAAGAAAAAGCAAATTATTTCCCTGAATATCTTTCAGGAGGAGAAAAACAACGAGTCGTTATTGCTAGAAGTCTTTCTCATCGTCCTAAACTTTTAATTGCCGATGAGCCAACAGGCAATTTAGATTCTATTAACGCTCAAGAAATTATTAATCTGCTTTTAAAAATTAATCAATTTAAAACAACAGTCGTTTTAGTTACGCACAATAGAGAAATAGTAAACATTTTAAAAAAGAGAGTAATAACTTTAGATAGAGGAATAATTGTTGGCGATCAAAGCAAAGGAAGATACGTTATTTAAAATGTCAAATATCAAATGTAATCTTATGTTTTTTTCTATTTTTCGAGATATAAAAATAGCTTTTCAAAATTTCTATCGCAATATAGGACTTTTTTTAGTTACTATAATAATTATTATTTTAGCTTTATTTTCTATTAATCTTTTGATAGTTTTAAATATTTTAACTAATGCTTCAATTGATGTTATTAAAAAGAAAATAGATATTAGCGTTTATTTTAAACCAGAAACATCTCAAGATCAGGTTTTTTCTATCAAATCTCGTTTAGAAGTATTACCTGAAGTTGAAAATGTTCAATTTTTACAAAAGAAAGACGCTTTGTTATTGTTTCAAAAAAAACACAAAGATGACCCCAAAATTTTAGAAGCCTTACAAGAATTAGACGATAATCCTTTGGGAGATAGTTTGATTATTCAAGCAAAAAAAATAAAAGATTATAAAACTATTTTAAATATTTTAGACGAAAGACAATATAAAAATTTTATTTATGATAAAGATTTTGGCGATTATGAAAATTTTATTAATCAACTTAATTTATCTAGCAATAAAGCCCAACAAATTACCTTAATTATTTCAATAATTTTTATTTTTATTGGAATTTTAGTTATTTTTAATACAGTAAAAATAACTATTTATACTCGTCGAGAAGAAATTGGAATTATGAAACTTGTCGGAGCAACCAATTGGTTTATTAAAATTCCTTTTATTTTAGAAACAATTATTTGTGGTATTTTTGCTTTTTCATTTTGTATTATTCTTTTTTATCCTTTTTTGTACATCATTCAACCTTTAATTTCTGGATTTTTAGAAGATTATAATTTTAATATTGTAAGTTATTTTAATCTGCATTTTTTACAAATCTTTGGCTGGCAATTTGTATTTATTGTTATTTTAAGTATTATAAGTAGTATCTTGGCGATAAAAAAATATTTAAAAGTGTAAAAATATGAATTATGTAAAAATTTATGCATATGCCTATATGTGTTGTTAGGTAGCGCAAGGGAAATTTATTTAACTCAATCTTTGTTAATTTTAAAAAAATTAAATTTTAGCTAATCTTAGCCAAAGAAATTTATTACAACAAATAGTTTTTCTTTGTAAAATGATTTTATGTTTTAAAACTGAAAAGTATAATTTTTCAGTGATAGGCGGTTTAAAAAAATATAAATAAATAAGAATACAAAAAATTTTCATTTTTTCATTTTAAATT
>JAGVFS010000048.1 GCA_020057535.1 Patescibacteria group bacterium | reverse complement strand
TAACCAATTAAGTAAATTTTATTAATATATTTTAAATAAGCCAAAATATTTTGGCTAAAAATAAAGGATTTTATAATATTGTTTGAAATTTTTATAAATGTTAATTAATAATTAATTGTTAATTGTTTTAATATAGACCAACTCGTATGTCTTTGTATTTTTTGGGGGGGCTTTAAGGTTATATATTAGTTTAATATTTAATTTTTGCAAAAATTAAAATTTAATAATATAATAAATGATAACTAAATTAGTTAATTTGGTTAGAGTAGCTTATCATTTACTTTGTTAAATCTTTTGTTAAAGATAAAAAAAATTTTTCAACAGAAACAAAGTGAATCTAATTAACTAAACTTTGGCAAATTTTATTAATTATTTTTTTAAACAAAAAAATAATTTTAGTTAGAATAAAGGGATTTTATAACATTGTCCGGGATTTTTGCCAAAGTTTAGTTATTTAAATAAATAGTTTAGCTAAAATGAAGAATTTATAATATTGTTCAGAATTTTTGTTAAAGTTTAGTAATAAAGTTTTGTGCGTGCTTAGCTCAGTTGGTTAGAGCGTCTCGTTTACACCGAGAAGGTCGGGGGTTCAAATCCCTCAGCGCGCACCAAAACAGAACTTAACGGCTTTTCAAAGATAGAAGGTGGGACGCGCGAAGCGCGTGGCACATTGTCAGCGGTTTTGAAAATAGATGCGAGCTTGGTATAATAGAGACACTATAAAAAGAGATGACTAAAATTAAAAATTATTTTTTTTATGGTAAATATTTTGTCGGATTAACTACATTACCATTAAGATGAATTTCGAAATGTAAATGCGGGCCAGTACTATATCTCCCTGCTCCTGGAGTCCCAGGCATTCCTCCACTAAGTCCAATAATTTGCCCTTGATTTACATAATCTCCGTCTTTAACATAACTTTTTGATGTATGTCCATAAACAGTAGAAAATCCATTATTGTGAATAATTAATATATAACTATATTTCATTCCAGCATTTTTGACTTTACCAATATAACCAGAAGCTGCTGCAACAATCGGAGTACTTTGTCCGGCTCGAATATCTATAGCATTATGACTAAAATATTTTCTAAAAATATAAGTTGGATCGTTAAATTCAGCTGTAATAGTGTTTTTTGGAACAGGCCAGATAAAAATCGTTTCTTTTTCTTTTTCTAATTCTTTTTTTAATTTTTCCCTAAGTTCTTTTTCTAAACTTATAATTTCTGCGTTTGCTTGTTCTTGTTCTTTTTTTACTGCTAAAAGTAACTCTTGAAATTTTGATTCAGAATTTTTTGTTTCTTTTAAAAAAAAATTTTTATTTTCCTCTTGTTCCTCTAAATCTATTTGCTTTTCCTTATGATCTTTTTTTAAATTTTCTAATTTTAATTCTTGTTCTTCAAGAATTTTTTTCTCTTCTTTTATTATTTGTCTATCTATTTGGAGTTTATCTAAAACTTTTTGCATTTGATATTCTAAATTTTTAACAAATTTTATTTGATTAAAATAATCTGATATTGAATTGTTTAAAAGTAAAATTTCCAAAGGGTTTTTTTGGTCTAAATGATAAATTATTCTTATAAATTCTCCTACATTTTCTTTTGCTTCTTCTATTCTTGCCTCTTGTCTTAAAATTTTTAATTCTGCGTCTTGAATTTCTAAATTAACTTGTTTGATTTTTAATTCAGTTCTTTCAATGGCATTACTAACAACATCAATTTTAGTTCCTAATATATCTAGTTCATTATTTAATGTCATTTGTTGCACTTTTTTTATTTCAATATTTCTTTTATAAATTTCATCTTGTTTTTCTAATTCTTTTATTCTCTCCATTTTGTCTTTTATCTCTTTTTCTATTTCAAAAATTTCTATGTTTTTATTTTTATTTTGAATCACGGATAATTTATTATTACTTTTAATTTTTTCAGAAAAAACAAAGACTGTTGATCTTAAAAAAAGAAACAAAAAACAGAGGACGAAAAGGGAAAATTTAAATTGTTTAGACATAAAATTAAATGTAAATTAAGCTAATTAACTTAATTTAATTGTTCGCGTTAAATTCTTAAAAGTAGAATTTTATTAAAAATAAAATTGTCTAACAAGGTTGACGGGTTAACCTAAATAATAACTCAATAACCCAATTAATCTAATTAGTATAAAATCCATTAAGAATTAGTTGTTTATCGTTATTTTTTTACAAGCCAAATCAATTCTTTCCAAACATTTTTTTTTGCCTAAAATTTCTGCTATTTCAAAAGGACCAGGAGAGAATTTTTGACCAATTAAAGCGACGCGTAATGGCCAAAGTAAATCTCCTACTCCGGTTTTTTTTGTTAAATCCATTAGGATTTTTTCTAAATTTTCTTTTGTAAACCCTGTTGGAATAGGTTTAACTTTTTCTTTGTTGTAAGTGGCAAGATTTTCCAATTGAACAAATTCCACATCTTGAATTTTTTCTAATTCATTTTTAGATAATTTTAAATTTTCTAAAATCATTTTCAAATCCACTTTTTTCCATCTTAACAGTTCGGTTTCATATTCTAATTTATCAATAAAAAAATTTTTTGTTAACTCTCCTATTTCTGATAATTTTTTCATTCTATTCTGTTCTAAGCCAACAATTTTTTTTAAATATTTAAAATTTTTCATTTCCTTGGTAGCTAAAATTTTATATTTTTTATTTTTTAAATTTGACATAATAAGATAAATTTATCATCACTTTATTTAATAAGGCGTGTAAGAATGGTTTTGTTTTTTTTGTATTTGTATTTTATTCTATTTCTTTGACAAATAATAAAATTATTGCCCCCCATAGAAAGGGGCTTTATAAAAAGCTTTAATTATTTAATTTGCTTACATAATTTCTTAACTTTAAGATTAATTTTCTATTTTATTAGTTTATTTTTAATTAAATACGGTACACACATTTCTGTTAATTTATTTAAATTCATTTTTCGAATATAATATCCGTTCATCCAATTTAATTTTTCAATATCAAAAATAGACGAACTTGTTCTCATATCTTTTATTTCAATTAATTTTATTAATTCCTTCATTGAAAAAATCTCCTCATCTAAATTTACATTTTGATTTTTGATTTTTGATTTTTTTAGATGCCATCCCATTAAAACGCAAAAATTAATTAATGCTTCTGGCAGATAACCTTTTTCTTTAAAATCTTCTACGCTTACATCGCCTTGACGTTTACTTAATTTTCCTCCCTCTTTGTTTAAAACAACTGGAAAATGAATAAATTTTGGAATTTTCCAGCCAAAAGATTGATAGAGTAAAATGTTTTTTGGAAATGATGAAATCCATTCATCAGCTCGAGTAACATGAGATATTTCCATTAAATGATCGTCAACCACATTGGCAAATTGATAAGTTGGAATGCCATTTGATTTAATTAAGACATGATCTTCTAAATCTTTTGCTTTAAATTTAATTTCTCCACGTAATTCATCATAAACAATCACCTCGCCTTGTAAGGGCATTTTTTGTCTAATAACAAATTTTTCTCCAGCTTTTATTTTTTGTCGAATTTCTTCTTCGGATAAATTTCTACATTTTTTGTCATATCTTGACGGTAATTTTTTACTTTGTTGTTCTTCACGTATTTTTTGCAATCGTTCTGGCGTGCAAAAACAATGATACACTTTTTTTGTTTTTAATAATTTTTCTAAATTTATTTTATAAATATCTAAGCGTTCACTTTGAATATACGGTCCATACTCACCTAAATAATTTTGAATTTTGAATTTTGAATTTTGAATGTCTTTAATTTTTTTTTGAGAAATTAAAATTGGTCCTTCATCAAATTTTATATTAACCCAATTTAAAATTTTTATTAATCCTTTAATCGCTCCCTTAACTTCTCTTTTTTGATCAGTGTCTTCAATTCTTAAAATAAATTTTCCATTTAATTTTTTAGCAATTAGATAAGAAAAAAGAACAGTTCTTAAGCTACCAATATGCAAAAATCCTGTTGGACTCGGCGCAAACCGAAGTCTAATTTTGTTATTCATAAAATGAAGAGTTAAAAATAGGGAATTATGGTTATAAGGAATTAAATCTTTAATTTAAAATAAATTCATTTTAAATTTTACATTGTCGCGCTTTTATTTCGTCTTGATGTTTATTTAATATCTATCTTTATAAATTATTTAAAATAAATGTAATTTATAATATAACGTTTATTATTAAAATTAGCGAAATTAAAAGGGATAGGTAATTTTAATTTTGATATTTTATATATTACCATTTTTTTATTTTATCACACAAAAATTTTCTTGACAAAACTCATCAAAAGACTAATATAAATTATATGGAACAAACCTTACTTTATAAAAAACTAAAAGATAAAACAGTTCAATGTATGACTTGTAATCATTATTGTGTTGTTCCTCCTAAGAGGCGAGGGTTTTGTTGTGTGCGAGAAAATCAAGAAGGGGATTTTTATTCTCTTGTTTATGGTAAAGCGATTGCCGAAAATATTGATCCAATTGAAAAAAAACCTTTCTATCATTTTATGCCGGGTAGTCGTACTTTGTCAATTGCCACTATTGGTTGTAATTTCCGTTGTTTGCATTGTCAAAATTGGCAAATTAGTCAAGCTATAAAATTTAAAGAAGAAATAAATTTTTTGGGCGAGGATTTGAGTCCAAAAAAAATTATTGAACACGCTTTGCTAAATAAATGTCAAAGTATCGCTTACACTTATACTGAGCCAACAATTTTTTTAGAGTATGCTTTAGATACAATGAAATTAGCGAAAAAAAATGGATTAAAAAATATTTGGGTTTCTAATGGCTATATAACAAAACAAGCGATTGAATTAATTGCTCCTTATTTAGACGCTATTAATGTTGATTTAAAGGGGTTTACTGAAAAATTTTACAATAAATATTGTGGAGCAAAATTAAAACATATTTTAGAAAATTTAAAATTATTTAAACAAAAAAATATTTGGCTAGAAATAACGACTTTGATAATTCCAACTCTCAATGACAATTTTAAAGAATTAAAAAAAATGGCTGAATTTATTTTTCAAGAATTAGGATTAAATGTTCCATGGCATATATCAAGATTTTTCCCTTCTTACCAATTAGAAAATATTCCAGCTACTCAAATCCAAACTTTAATTAAATGTAGGGAAATTGGATTTAATGCTGGATTAAAATATGTTTATTTAGGAAATGTAAATGATCATATAGGCAGCGATACTTATTGTTCAGAATGCAAAACTTTAATAATTGAAAGGATTGGTTATCAAATTAAACGATTTGATAAAAACGGGAAATGTCCTAAATGCAAAGAGAAGATTGATTTAATTGATTAAAATACAACACATAAAAATTTCCGAGATTTAACTTCGGAAATTTTTAAAATTATTTAGATTAATAAATTTTATACATTTTATTTGTGCCGTAGTTTTTGTATGAAATTTTTGAAATATAAAGACGTAAAAAAATATAAGTGCTGCAAAAACTTTAAAAGTATATAAAAATTTATTTTAAAAAATCAAAAGCAGTTAAAGCATAAATTTTTGTTACATCAATTACACTTTTAATTTCTACATATTCATTCTTATCGTGCATTCTTCCTCCAGCACATCCAAAATTTACATTTTCTGTTAAATGTTAAATGTTTTTTTATTTCTCTATTGTTGTTCCTTTGAAGTTTTTTTTGAATAAAAAATTATCTACATTTTGAAGATTGTTGCCTTTTAAAACAATTACTTTTAATTTAAGTTTTTCTGCTAATTTTGATGCTATTGGATCAAATGG
>JAGVFS010000055.1 GCA_020057535.1 Patescibacteria group bacterium | reverse complement strand
TAAAGTTTAGTCAATATTAATTGACTTTATTTTTTTCTTTTTTTAATTCAATGCTTAAAATTTTAGAAATTCCCTCGTCATTCATTGTTATACCATAAAGAATTTCAGCTTTTTCCATTGAAGATCGATTGTGAGTAATAACGATAAATTGAGTTTTATGAGATAGATCGTCTAAAATTTTAATGAATCGTTGTGAGTTGGCTTCATCTAAAGCGGCGTCTACTTCATCTAAGATTATAAAAGGAGGGGGATTATTAGCGATAATCGCGCAAATTAAAGCGATAGAAGTTAGGGCTTTTTCTCCACCAGAAAGTGTATTAACGTTTTTTAAACGTTTTCCTGGAGGAGTGGCGTAAATTTCTACTCCTGTAATTGTATTTTTTGAATATAAGAATATTTCTTCTTCTATTATTTTTTCTTGTTCTGTAATTTCAGTCATGAGTTGACCATCCTCTAATGCGCTGGTTATTTTTTGGGTGGTATTTTTTATTTCATCTTTTTCTTTTATTAAAACTAATTTTGCCTCACCGCCATTAAAAAGAATTTTAAAATATTTTTTAAATTTTTCATTAATTTTTTCAAAAGCATTTTTAAATTGTTTTTCAATTACTCTGTCTAATTCAATTATTATTTTTTCTAAGGAGATAATTGTTTTATTTAAATCTTCTGATTGTTTTAAAAGAAAATCAAAACGTTCTTTTGTTTCTTGATATTCTTTTGCTGTTTCTGGATCAATTCCGCCAATTAAAGCTAATTGATGTTTTAAACGAAAAATAATAGATTCTGTATTAAAAAGGGGTGTTTTTTTTATTATTTCAAAATTCAATTTATTTTTTTTAATATTTTCTAATTCATTTTCTCCTAATTCTTTTTTAATTTCTTCTGCTAAATCTTCTTCTTTTGTTTCTAATTTTGTTAATTCAATTTTTATTTCGTTAATTAAAGTGGAAATTTGATTAAATTCTTTTTGTTTGTCTTGAAAATTTCTTTGTAAAATAAAAAAATTCTTTTTTTTCTCTTGTTCTTCTTGATTAAAATTATTTATTTTTTCTTGAATTTTTTTAAATTCTTGATTAATTTTTTCTATTTCTTGTTCTATTTTTTTATTTTCTTTTTCTTTCTCTTTTTGTATAGACGAATGCAAGGGTGAAAAATTATTTGTCCACGCATTAATTTCAAATTTAATTTTTTCTAAGTTTTCTTTTATTTCATTTTTTTTATTTTTCATTAATTTCTCTCTTTCTCTTTCTATTTCTAAATTTATTTTAAAAGAGCTAATTTTATCAATTAGATCGTTCTTGTTTTTTAAAAAATCGGTTAATTTTTTTTGGCAATCTGATATTTCTTTTTGAAATTCATTTTTTTGTTCGTCATTTGAAGAATTTATTTTTTTAATAAAATCAGCTAATTTTTGATTTATTGTTTGGGCTCTTTCTTTTATTCCTTCAATTTCTTTCATAGATTGAATTTTGTTTATTTGATCAATAAAATCTCGTTGTAATTTGTAAATTTTTTCAAGTTCGTTTGAAATTTCGAAAATATTTAAATTGGTTTTTGTCTCTAATGTATTTTTGTTTTCAAAAATTTTTTTTTCAATTTTTTTAATTTCAAAAATAATATTATTTTCTTCATCTATGCTTTGCTTTAAAATTCTCTCTTTATCTTCAATGTTTTTTTCTAAGTCTAATAAATTTTTTTCAATTAATATTAATTGTTTATCATAATCTATTTGTTGATTTTTTAACCAAATTAAATTTTGTTGTCCGGTTTTTTTATATTCCAAATCAATTTTACCATTTAATATGGTCTGTTTTTTTAGTAAAGAATTTCTTTTTTCTAATGTAGAATTATATTCTACTTGTAGTTTTTGAAAAATTTCTTCTCGTGAACTTTCTTTTTCTAAAAGTTCCATTTTTTTCTGAATATCTTCTAATTCATTTTTTATTAATTGGTATTTTTCATTTTCTATTTCCCATTTTTCATTTTCTATTTCCCATTTTTCATTGAATTCTTGCCAAAGATGAAAATAATATTGAATTTGCAAGTTTTTTAATTCTTTTTCAATAATTATTTTTTGTTCCATTTTTTTTATTTGTCTTGTTAAAGATTTAAGCCTTGGTTCTATTTCTTGTAAAAGAATTTTTCCTTGTTTTAAATTTTCTTTTGAAGTTTCAAATTTGCGTAAAGATTGATCACGTTTAATTTGATATTGTTTTACTCCGGTCGCTTCTTCAAAAAATTCTTTTCTTTCTTGGGGGGAGGTCACTAAAATAAAATCGATCATTCCTTGGCCAATAATGCTGTAATTTTTTTGACCAAAATTTGCTTTGGCTAAAAGTATGATAACTTCTAGAAGTTTAACTTTGTTTTTATTAATTAAATATTCGCTTTCGCCATTACGATAGAGTCTTCGTGTTATAACGACCTCTGAATAATCAATTGGAATAGAATGATCTTCATTATTTAAATATAAATCAACTTGACAAAAGCCAAGTTGAGATTTTTTATCAGTTCCAGCAAAAATTACATCTTCTATTTTTTTAACTCGCAATAATTTAGCGCTTTGTTCGCCAAGAACCCAGCGAATAGCGTCGGCCACATTAGATTTTCCAGAGCCATTTGGCCCTACAATTGCGGCGATTCCTTTTGTATCTGCCGTTTTATTTTGCGAATTAAATTCTAAAGTTGTTTTATCAACAAAAGATTTAAATCCTTTAAGTTCTAATTTTTGTAAAAACATAGATGTTAAATAACCAATTTTAATTT
>JAGVFS010000076.1 GCA_020057535.1 Patescibacteria group bacterium | reverse complement strand
CTCAAAATAAAACAATTAGGGCTATGATTTCTATCAACCCAATTTGTCCCCGCTTCTTAAATGATTGGAGTTTTTCTATTTTTTATAACTACAAAAAAACATTTCATGCGATGGAGGTTATTATGCACGAGTGTTGTCACTTTTTGTATTTTAAAAAATGGAAACAATTGTATTCAAAAGTAAATAAAAAAAAATTTGAATCACCTTATTTAGAGTGGCATTTGAGCGAAATTTTAGCGCCAATCATCTTGAATGACATCCGAATTCAGAAGATGTTAAAACACAAAGCAGATTTTTATACTGAACACAAAAGAATAAAAATAGGCGGTAAAACCGCTCCTAAATATTTTAACGACTTATATAATAAAATTATAAAAAGCAAAAAATTTAATGAATTTTTAAAAGAATCTTATCGGATAATCAAAAAGAATAGTAAGTTATTTAAAAGGTAAACCCCAAATCAGTATTTTAATTTTTGATGATTTTCGACAAGCGGGCAAAAAATGGAGGGGTTTTAGGGGAGGAAATTTTTTACCCGCGAGTCGTCAGATTTGTTTCTGCCCGCCGCCGCAGGCGGCGGGCAATTCGTCAATGTAGGTTTCGCTTTTTGGATTTATGTACCAGATTCGGTAAAATAATTTCAAAAGTTTGTTGCTGTTTTTTTATCGGAAGTTTAGTAGCTGTTTTTTTATTTTTTATCCGAGATACTCGCTAATTTAAAAAAACATTAAATTTAATCTTAATCAAAAAATTACGTCCTCCCAAAATGATTTTGTATTTTAGTTAAAAGTATAATTCCATTCTATCGCATGAGGATAATTTAAAGTTTAATTTTCGCTTAAATGTTGGGTATTCAATATTGATTAAAGTGGAAATTAGAGTAAAATAAAATAATTAAAATAATTTCAATTTATTCTTTATAAAATTTTTTATAATTTAGAGATTTAGTCTTTGAAATTATTCTATATATAATATCAAGCGCATACATTTAGTGTGATATGTTTAGGAACGCACGTCATAGGGGGTAGATATTTATTTGGGTTTTTGAAATTGAATCCCCCTCTTTTGAGGGGGTAATTAATTTTTAAATTTTTCTATGAAAAATAGCGCTAAACAAACATTAAAAATTTATTGGCAAGCGATTTTGAATTATAAAATAATGGCGTTTTTTATAGTTGTGTCTGTTATTGTAGGATCAATTGTAGATGTTATTATTCCTTTATATTTTAAAGATTTTTTTAATACGCTTACTAGCAATGACGCACAAAATGTTATTGTTAAAAATTTAATTTCTATTTTAATTATCATTGCAAGTTTAAAATTATTAGGAATGGTATTATTACAAAGCGCTGAATTTTTAAGCGTTTATTTTCAATCTAAAATAATAGCTGATTTGTCTAATAAATGCTTTGCTTATTTGCATAAGCATAGTTTTTCTTTTTTTGAAAATAGTTTTGTTGGTTCTTTAGTAAAACAAGTTAAATGCTTTACTCAAAGTTTTGAAAAAATAATTGATCTAATTATTTGGAATTTTTTACAATTAATAATAAAAATTTTAGTTATTATTATTGTATTATTTAATGTTAATTTATTTTTTGCTATTGGAGTAATTATTTGGATAATAGTATTTTTAATAATTAATTTGGTTTTTGCAAAATATAAATTTAAATACGACATTCAGCGTAATTTAGCGGAAACAAAAACAACAAGTCTTTTGGCTGATACTATAACTAATAGCAGTAATGTTAAATTTTTTAATGGGTATAATAAAGAAGTAAACTGGTTTGCTTGCATTACAAAAAAACTTCACAGAATAAGAAAATTTACTTGGGGTTTAAGCGTTTTTTTTGAGACAATTCAAACTTTTTTAATGATTATATTAGAAATAGGAATTTTTTATTTAGCCATTAAATTTTGGCAAGAAGGGAAATTAACCATAGGAGATTTTGTTTTAATTCAGACCTATTTAATGACTATTATGATGATCGTTTGGAATTTTGGAAAAATAATTAGGAATACTTATGAAAGTTTGTCTGACGCCGAAGAAATGACAAAAATTTTAAATACGCCACACAAAATTAAAGACATTGAAAACGCAAAAGATTTAAAAGTATCAACTGGTAAGATTGAGTTTAAAAAAGTTGGTTTTAGTTATTACAAAACTAAAGCAGTGCTAAAAGATTTTAATTTAATTATTCAACCAAAAGAACGAATAGCGTTAGTTGGTCTTTCCGGAGTAGGCAAAACAACTGTAATTAAATTACTATTAAGAATGTATAATATCACAGATGGAAAAATTTTAATTGACAATCAAGATATTTCTAAAATCACTCAAGAGAGTTTATGGAAAAATATTAGTTTAGTTCCGCAAGATCCAATTTTATTTCATCGCACCTTAATAGAAAATATTCGTTATGGTAAATTAGATGCTAGTGATAAAGAAGTAATAATGGCGGCAAAGGTAGCGCATTGCCATGAATTTATTAGCAAAGCAATTGATGGCTATAATACTTATATTGGCGAAAGAGGAATTAAATTGTCTGGCGGAGAACGCCAACGAGTGTCAATTGCTCGAGCTATTTTACGCAACGCGCCAATTATAATTTTTGATGAAGCAACATCCAGCCTTGATTCTGAATCAGAACGCTTTATTTGGGATGCTTTAAATAAATTAATGGAAGATAAAGTAGTGATAACTATTACGCATAGATTATCAACAATTAAAAAAATGGATCGGATTATTGTTATTGATAATGGAGAAATTATTGAACAAGGTAGCCATCAAGAATTAATTGAGAAAGAATTAAGTATTTATAAAAAACTTTGGGAATTGCAAGTTGGAGGATTTATTCAATAATATTAAAAGGAGGGAAAAAAGAGGGACAGTCACTCAAAATACCCCACTCTAAAAGATCAATAACTATAAGGTCTACAAAGTTTTTTTGTGATTTGGCGCGATTTTTTGTTTAAAATTATTAAAAGTAAAATTTTTAAAGAAAAAACATTAAATTGAACAAAATCATGCCAAATACTATTTTATACTCATTTTAACCTTTATTTATGTGGTTTTTAAGTCTTTGAAATTTGGGAACTGTTCCCCCTTTATTATTTTACGACAATAAAATTAAAATAGAATTAGCCTAAATTTAAAAATAAATTTAAAAATTAATTTTAAATTGTTCCACGTGGAACAATTTATTTGCGCTATTTTAATCTAACTTGTGTATGAGATGAGTACATAAGGACGGATTGGTGGTATTTTGATATATACTGATTAGCGGGTAAATTGTCCAGCGAGTTGCGAGGACGGACAAAATTATATTCAATTAACCATTTAGTCAGATTTTTATTAAAAAGGGTTATTTTCGGAGGTAAAATTGTCCATCTAAATAAATTCTTCTTCTAAGGTTCGATTAAATCTTTCATTCGTTGAGTTATCTTTTGGAGTTTTGGGTCTATAAAAGCAATGATTAAAATTAAGCTCAATTAAAGCTTGGCTAAAACATTTTTGAAATTCAGAACTATTGCCAGTGTGAATATTAATAATTTTGTCATCCAAAAGATAATTGAGACAATAAAGAAAATCAGCGGTAGAATAGGATGAATTAGTGACGCGCATTCGAGCCAAAGCCTTCTTTGATAAAATGGTCAATCGCAGTGATAATCTATCTCTTCAAACCGTTCCAAAGGACTAATTTCTCTTCGTCTTCTTTTCTTAGACGCCACACCTCGGTCTTCCAGAATTTTAAGATTGGCGTCATAAAAAGATTAAGCCATTTCCTAAAAGGTTTTTCGGCTTCCCTGATGCCAAAATAACGAGGGGGGGGTTAAAGAGGGGGTTTTCTTGGCTTTGGTTTAATAATAGATAATCCACTCTAACCTTTGGCAGGAATATTTTGCTTAATTTGAAAAATTTGGCTATTCTGCGTTAATGGGCATACTTATCAAAAAGAGTCTGTAACCTTTTGAGGCTAGCCCGATATTGTTCGTAAACCATAAAAATGAGATAATGAATTAAAGACTTCATACCCCCATTTACCAGATTTGAAAAATTATGAGTGTTCCCTTTTGTGTTAAATAACGCTACGTTGTAGTGTAATACTCTTGTTATCTTTTAAATATTGTACCGGTGTTTTGTAATTTAATGATTTTAATCTTTTTTCAAAATT
>JAGVFS010000024.1 GCA_020057535.1 Patescibacteria group bacterium | reverse complement strand
TAACTAAACTTTGGCAAATTTTATTAATTTCTCTTAAATAAGCCATTTTATTTTTTTAAACAAAAAAATTATTTTGGCTAAAATAAAGAATTTTATAATATTGTTCAGAATTTTTGCCAAAGTTTAGTAAATAATTTAATTTTCAATTTAATAAATTAAATCTTTGAATTAAAAGTCAAAGTTATAACTAAAAACTTAAAATTTTATTTTAACTTGATTGCGTTTATTTTTAAATTAATTTAAAAATTAAATATTTTAATGTTTTATGTCTCTTGTGTTTTTATGCTGTGTCTTAAGTATGCGTCGATAAATTCATCTATTCCTCCATTTAGAACGGCTTCTGTGTCATTTGTTTCATAATTAGTTCTATGATCTTTAACCATTTGATAAGGATGCAAAACATAAGAACGAATTTGACTTCCCCATTCAACTGGTTTAAATTCGCCTTTAAGATCTTGTTTTTCTTTTTGTTGTTTAATTAAATATTGTTGAAATAATTTTGTTTGTAAATATTTCATTGCCATTTCTTTATTTTGCGATTGTGAACGTTCGTTTTGACAACTAACAACAATTTTAGTTGGCAAATGAGTGATTCTTACAGCGGTTTCGGTTTTTTGAACATTTTGTCCTCCATGTCCCGAGGCTAAATAAGTATCAATTCTTAAATTCTCCGGATCAATTTCAATTTCTTTTAATTCTTCTAATTCAGGTAAAGCTTCAACTAAAGCAAAAGAGGTGTGTCTCATTTTTTCCGCGTCAAATGGAGAAATACGAACTAAACGATGAACTCCGGCTTCCGATTTTAAAAATCCATAAGCAAAATTTCCTTGAATTTCTAAAGTTATGTTTTTAATTCCCGTTTCAGTTCCTTTAGATTCCTCAATAATTTTTACTTGCCATTTTCTTTTTTCGCAAAATTTTAAATACATTCGTAAAAGCATTTCTGTCCAATCTTGAGCGTCGTCTCCTCCTGCTCCAGCGTGAATATTTACAATCGCGTTATAAGAATCATATTTCTGATTAAATAAAATAAAAAATTCAAAATATTCAAATTTTTTTTCCAAAGAAAATAATTTTTTTTCTATTTCTTTTCTTAAAGAAATATCTTTTGCTTCTTTGTCTAAAAAAGAAATTTCTAATAAATCATTTGTTTCTTGAATTAATTTTTCCCAAGTCAATATTTCTTCTTTTAAATTATTTAATTTTTTGCTTTTATTTTTTGCCGTTTCTTGATCTTGCCAAAAATCCAATTGAGTCATTTCGTCTTCTAAATTTTTAATTTCTACTTTTTTTTTAGCAAAGTCAAAGAAACCTCCCTGTTTTGGAAAGTTTTCTTTGTAATTCTTTAATTTTACTAATTAAATCTTGCATATAAAAATATAAAATATTATAACATAAAAACATTCTAATACAATAATATAATATAAATTGACTTTTTGTTTTTAGAATAATAAAATAAGAAAACATTGAAACAAATTAATTTAATTATTTCTAATTTTAATTAGTTTAAATAATGCCATAATAACAGTGCCACGATAACTCAATATCTAATTTAATCATTTACCCCTCTTAGACGTTTTGAAAGAATTTAAAATTTTAGATTTGTTTATAGTAATTAGGTTAATTAGTCTGTTAGTTGGCGAATTGACGGATGAAAATTTATTATTATTTTCCTACATTCATAATTTATAATTTTACATTTTTATGTCTGATTTTAAAAATAATCTTATTAAAGATAATTCTTTATCGGAAAAATTTGAGAAATGTTCTCAAAAAAAACTAAATTGGAAAAATTTTTTTATTTATTTTTCTTTAGCTGGAATAATTTCTTTTGTGGTTATTTTATTGGCGTTTGTTTACGCACCCAATATTATTTTATCAAAAAAAAATAACGCTTTAAAAAAAATAGAAAAAGAAAATTCTTTGTTAAATCAATTTTATAGATTTATTCCAGCCGGAGATTTTTTAATTAAAAAAGACCAAAACAGAGTTAATATCTTGCTTTTAGGGATTGGGGGAGATAATCATCCGGGTGGACTTTTAGCTGACACAACAATGTTAATTAGTTTAAATTTTAAAACTAAAGAGATGGCTATGGTTTCTATTCCGCGCGATCTTTTTGTTCCAATTTCAAATTATGGATGGCAAAAAATCAATACTCTTAATTCTTTTGGTGAAACAGAAAAATTTGGAAATGGCGCTATTTTTACCGCAGAAAATTTAAGTCAATTATTTGAAATTCCAATTCATTATTACATTCGAATTGATTTTGAAGGATTTAAAAAAATAATTGACGATTTTGGCGGATTAGATATTTATGTTGAAAAAACTTTTCATGATTCTTTACATCAAATAACATTTAAACAAGGGTGGCAACATTTCGATAGTAAAAAAGCTTTAACATTTGCTCGTAGTCGCCATGGAAATAATGGAGAAGGATCTGATTTTGCAAGAGCAAAAAGACAACAAAAAATAATTGTGGCTTTTAAGGGAAAATTTCTATCTCTTTCTACTTTGACTAATCCTCAAAAAATTTCCGCTATTTATGAAATGTTAAAAAATCATTTAAAAACCAATTTAAATGTTAAAGAAATTATTAGTTTATTAACAATATTTAAAAATATGGACATTGCTAAAATTCAACATTTTGTTTTTGATACTTCTAATTATCTTTATCCGGAAAAAACAATCGCCGGAGCTTTTATTCTAAATCCTAAAGCGGGAAATTTTAAAGAAATGTCTTTGTTGATTCAAAATATTTTTGATAAGAATTTTGTTGGCAAAACAGATTTTGTTGTTATTAATAAGCCTCGTTTGATTATTCAGAATGGAACAGATAATCCCGGTTTAGCTAATAAAGTAGCCCAAGATTTGAAAAATTTAAATTATAAAATAATTAAAATAAACAACGCGGATCATCAAAATTATGAAAAGACAATTATTTATGATTTGTGTTTTGACCAAAAATCAGAAGCCCTTGTTTTTCTTCAAAAAAAATTTAATGCTACTGTTATTCCTAATGCTTTTCGTTTTTTGAATTCTTCACCTTCCGCTGAAGAAATCGCCACTGTTCCTTCAAATGTCTTTCCTAAAAATATTAAAAATCTTCCTTCAACTGATTTTTTAATTATTTTAGGGAAAAACATATTAAAATAATAAAATAATTTTATATTTTAATTTTTATTTTTATAATTTCATGACTGATCTGTCTGCTTATATTTTTCTAAAAAGTTGCAAACTATCAGTTACAAGTTAATCTATGAAAGTATGCATTATTGGACGAACAAACGTTGGAAAATCAACACTTTTTAATCGTTTAATTGATCAGCAAAAAGCCATTATTTCTAAAATAGCTGGTACGACTCGCGATAGAAATTACATGAAATGTTTTTGGAGGGGGAAAACATTTGAATTAATAGATACTGGAGGATTACAAAAAACAGAGATGGATGAAATTGAAAAAAAAGTTCAATTACAAACTCAAATTGCCATTAAAGAAGCGGATTTAATTCTTTTTGTTGTTGATGTTAGAGAGGGGATGCTTTTTGAAGACAAAGAGATCGCAAAAAATTTAAGAAAATCTAAAAAAGCGGTTATTTTAATAGTGAATAAAGTTGATAGCAATAATTTAAGAAAATTAACTAGCGATTTTTTTAAATTGGGACTAGGTGAACCAATATTAGTTTCAGCGGTAACTGGAATTGGAACTGGCGATCTTCTTGATGAAATAGTAAAAAAAATTTTTGTTTTGCCAACAGTTCAATCAGATGAAAATAATGAAAGTTTAACAAAAAAATCAGTAACTAAAATTATTTTAGTCGGTCGACCAAATGTTGGAAAATCTTCTATTTTAAACGTTCTACTTGGCGAAGAGAGGGTTATTGTTAGTGAACAACCGCATACAACTCGTGAAGTTTTGGACACTTTAATTATTTATAAAAATCAACCAATTGTCATTATTGATACAGTCGGATTGAGAAAAAAAAATAAAATAGATTCTTATATAGAAAAAACTGGAACATTACAAAGTCTGCAAATGTTTAAAAAAGCCGATATAATTTGTTTAGTCGTTGAAGCTGGAAAAATAATTAGTTCTCAAGATAAACGAATAGCTGACTATATAAAAGAAACAAAAAAAGGGGTTATATTAGTAATAAACAAATGGGATTTAATGTCAACAAAAGAAAGAAAAAAAATAAATGAATATATGCAATATTTTAAATGGCAATTTTCTCATCTTTCATGGGCGCCGATTCTTTTTGTTTCAGCTAAAGAAAATTTTGAAATAAAAAAAATTTTAAATATAGCTTTACAAATTAAACAAAGATTAAATAAATTAATTAATCAAAAAGATTTAGATGAATTTTTAAAAGAAATGATAAAAAAGTATTCTTTTTTTATTCATCCATCAGAACGTAATCTTTATCCAAAAACCGTTAAGCAAAAATTTTTTTCAGTTTTTAAATTTAGCCAAATAGGAGCCAATCCTTTTAGATTTGTTTTAGTTATTCAACAAAAAACTCCATTACCTCAAGCGTGTTTGAATATTTTAGAAAAAGAATTAAGGGAAAAATTTAATTTTAAAGGAGTGCCTATTATAATTGAACTTGAAAAACCTAATTAATAATGTGGAAATATGCGGAAGTCTCACTTCCGCATATTTCACATATTTCACATAGTCATCAAATATGAAATTTATTATTGGATTAGGAAATCCCGGAGAGGAATATAAAAAAACCCGTCATAATTGCGGGTTTATAGCAGTCGATAAAATCGCTGCTAATTTTCAATTTTCAATTTTCAATTTTCAATTAATTTTTAATGCTAAAATTTCTAAAGGAAAAATCGCAGGTGAAAATATTATTCTTGTTAAACCTCAAACATACATGAATGAATCTGGTCAAGTGGTAAAAAAAATAGTGTTAGATACCAAATATCAAACGTCAGATATTTTAGTAATTCACGACGATCTTGATTTACCTTTTGGTAAAATTAGAATTAGTAAAAATAGAAGCTCAGCAGGACAAAAAGGGGTGCAGTCGATTATTAATTGTTTAGGAACAAAAAATTTTATTAGACTTAGGATTGGAATAAGACCAGAAAAAATTTATGACGCGCATAAATTTGTTTTACAAAAATTTAATAAAGAGGAACAAAAAATTATTTTTGAAAGTTTTAAAAAAATTATCTCGGCTGTTAAGATGATTTTAGAAAAAGGAGTAGATCAAGCGATGAATGAATATAATAAATGAAATGAGTAAAAATTTTAATTTTTTAATTTTATTATAATCTCCTCGGGAGGAATCGAACCTCCATCCGCGCGTTAGGAGTGCGCAGTTCTATCCATTGAACTACAAGGAGACGAGTAAAATTTTAAGAAAAATTTTTGTATAAGTTTTTAATGATTTTTTAAATAAATTTTTATTAAACTTTGATTAATTTCTCTTAAATAAACCATTTATTTTTTCTAAATAAAAATTATTTTGGCTAAAATAAAGAATTTTACAATATTGTTTAGAATTTTTACCAAAGTTTTATTTTTTTTAAAAAAGCCATTTTATTTTTAAATAAAAAATTATTTTAGCTAAAATAAAGGGATTTTATAATATTGTTCAGGATTTTTGTCAAAGTTTTGTTAAAAAGTAAAATAAATTTTAAATTTTAATTTTGTCAATTAATTGTTTTATTGTTTTTATACATAATTTTATTATGAATTGTTTAAATTAGCAAGAATATATATATTTTTCATTATATATAATTTATTTTCTTTTTTAAAATTTTATGCTATTATCTAGTCGTGATAGAAAATTATATTAAAAAATTTTTTTTTACTTTAAGATTCTGTTTTATATAATTATTTTTATAAAAATTAATTTTAATTTATCATTCTGATTTTTTTGTATTTTTATGTCGTCTGACAATATTTTAAATTTTCAAAAGCTTTTAGAAAAAGTAGGGCTAAAACAAAATATGACTGTTGGAGATTTAGGTTGTGGAGGAAGCGGTTATTTTGTTACCCAAGCGGCTAAAATGGTTGGAAAAGACGGGATTGTTTATGCAGTTGATATTTTAAAACCAGTTTTAAAGAGCATTGAAAGCAAAGCTCGTTTAGAAAAATTGTATAATATAAAAACAATTTGGTCTAATTTAGAAATTTATAAAGCGACGAGAATAAAAGATGAAGAGCTTAATGTTATTTTATTAACTAACATTATTCATCAAGTGAAAGATCCATCAGATGTATTTAGAGAGGCAATAAGAATGTTAAAAAAAGATGGGAAAATATTAGTTATAGAATGGGAAGAAGCTAATATTCTTTTTGGTCCTAAAGTAGAAAATAGAATTTCAAAGAAAAAGATAAAAGAAATAGCCGAACAAAATAATCTTAAAGAAGAAGAAGAATTTAAAGCTGGGAATTATCATTATGGAATTATTTTCAAGAAAAAATAACGCTATTACTTCAAAAAGAAAAATAGGAGATTATGGAGAAGAAATAGCTAAAAATTTTTTTAAAAAACAAGGATATAAAATTGTTAAACAAAATTTTACAAACAGAATGGGAGAAATAGATTTAATTACAAAAGAAAAAGATCAAATTGTTTTTGTTGAAGTTAAAACAAGAACGAATCAAAATTTTGGTTATCCCGAAGAGGCAATAGATTCTCGAAAACAAAATAAAATAATTAGAACCGCTTTAAATTATTTATTTGAAAAAAAAATAGTTTCTGAAAATTATCGTTTTGATGTAATTAGTATTGAGATAGATCAGTCCACTCAAAGAGTAAAAATAAAACACATTAAAAATGCATTTTAATTTTTAATTTTAATTCTACATTTTTAATTTATTATTCTTAATTTATTTTATGTCTTCACCAATTTTAATTGCTATTAAACAAATTTGCGATGAAAAAAATATTTCTATTGAAAGAGTTATAGAGGCTATTGAAATAGCTTTAGCCGCTGCTTTTAGAAAAGATTTTGGAAAACTTGGACAAAATATTAAAGTTAATTTTGACACTAACACCGGGAATATTAAAGTTTTTGATATTAAAACAGTTGTTGACGCTTGTGAATTTGAAGAAACTGAGGAATCAGAAGAAAAAAAAATAGAAACAGAACAAACAAAAGAAGAATCGAAAAAGAAAAAATTTAATTCTAGAACAGACATTGTTTTGGAAGATGCTAAGAAAATAAAAAAAGACGTCAAGATTGGAGATGAAATTAAAACAGAATTAGAAATTTCTCATGATTTTGGTCGAATAGCCGCTCAAACAGCTAAACAAGTAATAATTCAAAATTTAAGAGAAATGGAAAGAGAGTCTTTGTGTGATGAATATAAAGATAAAGAAGGAAAAGTTCTTGTTGGAGTTGTTCAACGCTTTGAAGGAAGAAATATAATAATTGATTTAGGGCATGCAATTGGTTTATTATTTCCCGAAGAACAAATTCCTTTTGAAAGATATAATATTGGGCAACGAGTAAAAGTTTTTATTTTGAGTGTTGAAAAAGAAACCAAAGGACCAAAAATTATTGTTTCTCGAATTCATAAAGAATTAATTAGGCAATTATTTATTTTAGAAGTTCCGGAAATTTCAGCCGATATAGTAGAAATTAAAGTGATTGCTCGTGAAGCAGGGGCTCGTTCAAAAGTGGCTGTTTTTGCCAACGAAAAAAACATTGATCCAGTTGGTTCTTGTATTGGACAAAGAGGGGTAAGAATTCAAACAATTATTTCTGAATTAGGCGGAGAAAAAATTGATGTTATTGAATATAGCGAAGATATTTCTAAATTTATTTCTAATGCTTTATCTCCTGCTAAAATTATAGAAATAAAAATAGATAGAAAAAACAAAAAAGCCACCGCTATTACAAAAGAAGATCAATTATCTTTGGCTATTGGTAAAAGTGGACAAAACGTAAGATTAGCCGCTAAATTAACCGGTTGGAAAATTGATATTGTTGTTGAACAACCAAAAGAAAAACAAAAAGAACCCGAAGAAGAAAAACAAGAAAAAAAAATAAAAGAAAGGCCAAAAATAAAATAATAAAATTTTGAAAATTGGCGGTGCTTTTTGGTTAAAATTCGAACCTTCTTAATAAAAATTCGAATTGTGATTTTGGCGTTCGTATCTTATTGTCACTTGCTAATACTTATCGTCTTACAAAAAGCTTTCTTTATATTTTAATTTGTTCTTTTTTAAAAAGAAAAGAAGGGTTTATTGGGTTTTATTTTTAATGAGTGTGGTAATAAAATTTTATTTTAATTCAGGCGAGGTAGATTTTTTCTTTTGATTATTAATGGAATTTGTACTAACGAAAAAAATTTTTATCTAAAACTATCAGTTTAAATAATGTTCTATTAATACGATAAATTTCTTAAAGGTCGGGTTGTAAAATATTAAATAATCACAAGTTTTTTATTAAAATTATCAAGGATTAATTAATAAGTGTTTTTTTAAAAAAATATTTATCTCTCTTATCTTGAATTTTAAAATTAAAAATATTTAATTTTAGTGTTAAATTTAACTAATTTTCAAAATGGTATATTTTACCAATCCTTTTGGAGTTTTTACTTCTATTGAGTCTCCTATTCTATGTTCCATTAAAGCATTTCCAAGTGGAGATTCATTGGATATTTTCCCTTGAGAAGGATCTGCTTCTTCGCTTCCAATAATAGAGTATTTTTTAATTTGTCCATTATATTTAATTTCAACTGTGGATCCAATTGAAATTAAATTTTTATTTCTTAATTGTTTATCAATAATCGTTACATTTTGTATTGTATTTTCTAATTCAGCTATTTTTCTTTCTAATAAAGCTTGTTCCTCTTTTGCTTCGCTATATTCCGCATTTTCTGATAAATCTCCTAAATCTTTAGCATTAGAAATTTTTTCGGCCACTTGAACTCGTCTAACTTCTTTTAAATATTTAAGTTCTTCAATTAATTCTTGAAGTTTTTCTTTTGAAATAAATTTTTGCATAAATTTATAAAATTAAAATTTCAGCTAAAAGCTGTCTCACCCTTTGGGTGAAAAAATAAAAATTAATTTTTTAATATTAACATAGATCGACAAAAAGATCAATAAAAATTTTTTCAATTAAAACACAAGAACACTAAATTTAGTTTGAAATTTGTTTATCTATAATTTATAGATAAATTAGAGTAATCAAAAATTGAGGCTATATTATATTTATTTACATAATTAACACAAAAAGATTAGCGATTACTTTATTGTTTTTTATTTTTGATTTTTGTATTTTTATGCAATTTTATGCAATTAACCATTAAAGAAGTTGAGTATGTGGAAAAATTAGCTCAACTAAAATTAACAGACCAAGAAAAAGAGAAATTTACCAAACAGCTTTCTTCTATTTTAGATTATGTAAAACAATTAAACGAAGTGGATACAAAAAATATAGAACCTACTAATCAAATAATTGGATTGGAAAATAGAATAAGAGAAGATGAGATCGAAGAAAAGATACAAACAGAAAAATTATTGCAATGCGCGCCAAATGTAGAAAATGGATTTATTAAAATTCCTTCAGTATTTTAAATTAACTTTTAGTTTTAAAAACTAAAAGTTATCAAATATTGAATTGTAGATATTCTTATGATTTTAAATGAATTAACAATTAGACAAGCGCATGAGGGGTTGACAAAAAAAGATTTTTCTAGCGTTGAATTAACTCAAGCGTGTTTAGATCAACTTAAAAAAGTGGATGAAAAAATTCATTCTTTTGTTTTGATTACAGAAAAAGAAGCGTTAGAACAAGCAAAAAAAGTAGATAAAAAAATTATTCAAAATGAACAAATCAAAATTTTAGAAGGAATCCCAGCTGGAATAAAAGATTTACTTTGCACAGAAGGAATTCAAACAACGGCTTGTTCTAAAATTTTGGAAAATTTTATTCCTCCTTATGATTGCACGGTTATTAAAAAACTTAAAGAAAATGGATTGGTCATATTAGGAAAACAAAATTGTGATGAGTTTGCTATGGGATCAAGCACAGAAAATTCAGCTTTTGGTCCAACTCGTAATCCATATGATTTAGAACGAGTTCCAGGGGGGACTTCTGGTGGCGCGTCGGCTTCAGTTGCGGCAAATGAATCAATTTATTCTATTGGCACTGATACTGGTGGAAGTATCCGACAACCAGCCGCTTTTTGTGGAGTAGTTGGGCTAAAGCCAACTTATGGTCGAGTTAGTCGATTTGGAATTATTTCTTATGTTTCATCATTTGAACAAGCTGGTCCAATTACTAAAACAGTTGAGGATGCGGCTATTGTTCTTAATGCTATTGCTGGAAATGATAAATTAGATTCAACGACAAGCCAAAAAAATGTTCCTGATTATACTTTAAATTTAAACAAAAATATAAAAGGAATAAAAATAGGTTTACCTAAAGAATTTTTTGAACAAAAAGAATTAGATCAAAAAATTAAAGAATCAATCTATGAAGCAATAAAAATATTTGAAAAGTTAGGCGCGAAAATTGAAGAAATAAGTTTGCCAATGACTAAATACGCAATTGCCGCATATTATATTATTGCTAAAGCTGAAGCAAGCGCGAATTTAGCGCGATATGATGGTATTAGGTATAAGAAAAATGTAAAATGTCAAATGTCAAATGTTAAATGTTTATTAGATATGTATTTAGAAACAAGAACAAATGGATTTGGAGATGAAGTTAAAAGAAGTATTATGATGGGTACTTATACTTTATCAGCTGGTTATTATGACGCTTATTATTTAAAAGCGACAAAAATTAGAACTTTAATTAAACAAGAATACATTAAGGCTTTTGAAAAATATAACGCGCTTATTTGTCCTGTTTCACCTATTTTACCTTTTAAAATTGGAGAAAAAGTGGAAGATCCTTTAACTATGTATTTAGTAGATGCTTTTACAGTACCAGTAAATTTAGCCGGACTGCCATCTTTGACTGTGCCATGCGGAAAAATAAAAATGAGAGAAAAAGCAAAAGAATATATCATCAATGATGGCAAAAGTCTACCAGTAGCTTTTCAAATTATCGGAAAACATTTTGATGAAGAAACTATTTTAAGAATAGGACATCATTATGAATGTGAAATATAAAAAAACATAAAATTAGTATGTATAGAAAATGTATGGCAATTTATTAAATTTAGCTAATATTAGTGAATTGTAGTTTTTATATTTTTTTTAATTAAACTAAATAATATTTATTTTCTATTTTTTTACAGTTTATTTTTATTGTTTTTTTATTATTTTTAATTGTTAATGTATATCTGTTTATAGATAAGCAATTTATCAAAAAATTTTACAACTTTAAGCTTTTAAAGCAGATTTTATCCTAGATCGAGCTTGATGAGTTTTTGCAAATTTAAGCCAATCAAGACTTGGTTTTTTTCTATTTTTACTGGTAATAATTTTAACTACATCTCCGCTTTTTAAAAGGGTGTTCAAAGGACTTAAATGATTATTAATTAAAGCTCCAGTGCAACTATGCCCAATATTTGTGTGAACATGATATGCAAAATCTATTGGTGTTGCTTGTTCAGGCAAATCAATAACATCTCCTTTGGGAGTAAAAATAAAAATTCGATCTTTAAAAAAATTCATTTTTAATTTTTTTAAAAATTCTTCTGGTTGCTCAGATTCGGATTCTTTTTGCCACTCTAATAAATGATTAAGCCAAATCATTCTTTTTTTATCTATTTCGACCCCATGTTTTGGTTTTCCTTTTTCCGCATAAATCCAATTAGCAATAATCCCGTATTCTGTTTCGTAGTGCATTTTTTGTGTTCTAATTTGAATTTCAATAATTTTATCATCTAGTCCAAAAACTGTTGTGTGTAAAGATTGATATCCATTAAATTTAGGCATAGCAATAAAATCTTTAATTCGCTGAGGCAACGGTTTCCATTTGCTGTGGATTAATCCTAAGATAGAATAACAATCAACTATTTTTTCTGGAACAATGATTCTAATGGCAATAAGATCATAAATTTTATCTGGATTTTTGTTGATTTCTGGACGATTTAATTTTAAATAAAAACTGTAAAGATATTTAATTCGACCGTGAATTTCTAAATTTTTAAAACCAGCTAAAACTAGTTCTTTTCCAAGTTCTTTTTTAAATTTTTCAATAAAAGGATTTCGAACTTTAATTTTTTCTTTAAATATTTTTTTTGTTATTTTGTATTCTTGAGGATAAACATAAGGGAAAGCCAAATCTTCAAATTGCCCTCTAAGCTCATTCATTCCTAAACGATAAGCAATTGGCGCATAAATTTCTAAAGATTCTAAAGCGATTCGTTTTTGTTTTTCTTTTGATAAAGCTGAAAGGGTTTTAAGATTGTGTATACGATCGGCGAATTTAATAAAAATAACTCGTACGTCTTTAGCAATAGCGACAAACATTTTTCTTAAATTTTCTACATAACGTTCAATGCCTCGGTATTTAATTTTTCCTAATTTCGTAATACCTTCAACTAAATTAGCTATTTCTTCGCCAAACTCTTTTTTAATTTCTTTTAAAGAAACAGAAGTTTCTTCAGGAATATCATGAAGAAGACCAGCAATAATTGTCGTTTCATCAAGTTTAAATTTAGCCAAAAGAATAGCTGTTTCTAAAGAATGTTGAATATAATCTTCACCCGAAGCTCGTTTTTGTCCAGAATGCGCTTTTTCGGCAAACTCATACGCTAATTGTAATAAATCAAAATCTACTTTGAGATTATTTTTTTGATTGTATCAAGAAGATTTTTAAAGGTCATAAAAAAATCAAAATGTAAAAAATGAATTAAATTAAGTGTTAAATAACGCTACGTTGTAGTGTAATACTCTTGTTATCTTTTAAATATTGTACCGGTGTTTT
>JAGVFS010000038.1 GCA_020057535.1 Patescibacteria group bacterium | reverse complement strand
ACGCGCTTAAAAAATATTTTTATTTATTTGAAGCATCTATTGCGGATTGCTTTTCTTCTTTTTTCTTTGTCGCTTCTTCCTCGTCTTGTTTCACTTCTTTAAGACTAAACCCTAAACGATAGGCTTTGGGATTAAAAGAGATAATTTTAAAATCTAAAACTTGGCCAATTTTTAAAACATCGGAAGCTTTTTTAACAGGATTATTAAATTCTGAAAGATGAAGAAGACCTTGAATATCTTTATTTAATTCAATAAAAGCGCCAAAAGGATTAAAGTTTAAAACTTTACCTTTAACAATATCCCCAACATTATATTTTCCTATTATTTCTTCCCATGGATTTTTTGTTGTTTTTTTAATGGAAAGAGCAAATCGAAAATTTTTAATTCCCAAAATTTTAACTTTAACTTTATCTCCAATTTTTACAAAATTTTTAAGATTATCCACTCTTCGCCAAGCTATTTCAGAAATATGAACTAATCCTTCTAATCCTTCTTCAAATTCAACAAAAATTCCGAAATCAATAATTTCTTTTACTTTCCCCTCGACTATATCGCCAATTTGAAATTTATTAAAAATTTTGTTTTTTATTTCATCTGTTTCTTTTTCAGAAACAATAATTTTATCTTCTTTTTCTTGAATATCAATAATAATAACTTTTAATGTTTGATTGATTAAATCTTTTAATTTTTCTAAAATTTTTGTTTTGTTTCCTCCTTCAACTCGAGGATAATGCGTGGGGGATAGTTGTGAAACTGGCAAAAACCCTGCGATCGATCCTATTTTAACGATTAATCCTCCTTTATTAGCTTCAATAACTTTTACTTCGATTGTTTCTTTTTTCTTTAATAAATTAAATAAATTATCCCAAGCCTTTTTTTGTCCAGCTTCTCTAAAAGATAACTCCATTTCTCCTCGTTCATTTTCTAATTCTAAAACTATAGCTGAAACCCTACCACCTGTTTTTAAATTTGAATATTCTTCCAGTTCATTATAAAGTTCTCTACCTCGAACTACTCCAACAGTTAAACCATTAATATCAAGATATATTTCTGATTTTGACGCAGATATAATTTCTCCCTCAATTACATCCCCTTTTTTGGGAATATAAGTAAGATCTTTTTGAAATAATTTTTCCAATTTTTCATCTTTTTGAATTTTTGGGTTTTTAGTAGACATAAAATAAAATTATCAGTTTGTTAATCAACAAACTGGTCATCCGCAAAATGATTTAAAGTATCTAATTTGGGATGAAAAATAAAATATAATTTCTAATTAATACAGTGTAAAATAAATTTTTACAAAAAGCAAGAAATAATAAAAACCTCTTTTAAAAAGAGGTTTTTATTATTTCTTGCTTTTTAATTATTACGAATTTTTTGGAGCTTTTTCGAGTTTTACTTCAATCGTTTTTTTCACTCCTTTATGCAGAATTTTTAATCGTATTATTTGATTAATTTGTTTTTGTCTGATTATTGAAGAAAGTGATTTATTTTGTTCAAGTTTTACATTGTCAATTTCAAGAATAATATCGTTTTCCACAATTCCTGCTTTATCAGCCGGTGATCCAGGAATTACCGCTAATTCTTCTTGTGTACTCCCTCGCAAAACAAGAGCTCCATAATCAACGGTTAAATTATTTTTATTTTTTAAACTTTCTGTTATTTGCACATATCGTACTCCAAGATAAGGACGGACAATTTCGCCATATTGTTTAATTGAATCAGCAATATTTTTTATTGTGTTACTTGGTAGAGCAAAACCAATATTTTCTGCTCCACGTGATACCGCTACATTTACTCCAATCACCTTGCCGGTTATATTCAAAAGTGGGCCACCGGAATTTCCCGGATTGATGGCAGCGTCGGTTTGAATTACCCCCTCTAATTGTTCTGATTTGCCAAACATATTTCCGGCAACAACTGAACGGGAAAGACCAGAAATAACACCGACGGAAACTGAATTTCTAAATTCAGCAAGAGCGTTGCCAATAGCAATAACTGTTTGACCGGGTTTCAATCGATCTGAATCGCCGAATGATAGATATGAAAAATTGTTGCCTTTTATTTTAAGAATCGCCACATCTATCATGGAATCTTTTGCTAAAATTTTCGCGTCAAACTTTTTGCCTTCATTGGTAAGTACGGTGTATTCAGCTTTATCATCATCTATTACATGTTTATTGGTTACAATATAACCGTCAGCTGAGATAAAGAAACCCGATCCGCCACCAACTTCACGTTTTTCTGTGCCATTTTGTTTTTGTTGCGGAATGCGAAACCTGAAGTTATTGTTACCAAAAAAGTCGTTGAAGAAATCGTCGCCAAACGGGTTAAACTCTTGATAATATTGCTCGATAATAGGTACATTTTTTGTAATCACAATAGAAACAACTGCCGGATTGGCTTTTTCAACAATATCAACAATACGAGATTCCTCGGTAATTATATTGGCATTGATTGTTTTATTTGATATATTTTTTGTTGTTTGATTATTTTTATTTAAAAAATAAGCGATTACTCTATCTATTGAGTCAATTTTTACAATAATAAAAATTCCTACAGCCAATATTAAAACAATAGTAGTAAACAAAGTTGTAAGTATGCTTATAATAATAGTTGTTTTGTTATTTTTAATGGTTATTTTAAAATTATTGCTCATATTTTTATTTTATAAAAAATTATTTTTAAGTCAATGGGAGGGTTATTGCAATGATATAATAATGTTTTGTCTTTGATTAAATAAAAATATTATTGACCTCTCTTTAAAAAATAAATTTAATTAAATTAACATTTATAGTTTCGCATTCATAATTTATAATTTTATACCCCGTCTTTTCTTGTATACTTCTAAAGTATTTTTTAAAGCCATGGCAATAGTTATTGGCCCAACACCGCCGGGAACCGGGGTTAAATAGCTGGTTTTATTTTTTACATCTTCAAAATCAACATCGCCAACAACCCTATTTCCTTGTTTTGTAATGCCAATATCTATAATTATTACTTGATCTTTAATCATGTTTTTTTTAATAAATTTAGGCTTTCCAATAGCAACAATTAAAACATCAACTCGAATAGTTTTTTTAATTAAATTTTTATCATTGGCTTTAATTGCTTCTACATTGGCCCCTTGATATTTTAAAATATAAGCTAAGGTTTGACCAAAAATGTCAGAGTTGGAAATAATACAAACCCGTTTGTTTTTAATTTTATAATTTATACTATTTAATATTTTTAAAATTACCGCAAACACGGGGGGCATTAAATACGATAAATTGCGATTATTTAATATTTTTTTTAAATTACTTGGATGGAAACCATCAATATCTTTCAATGGATCAATGGCTTTAATAATAACATCTGTATTTAAATTACTAGGCAAAGGCAATTGGATTAAAATTGCGTCAATTAATTTATCTTTGTTTAAATATTTTATTATTTTTAAAATTTCTGATTCGCTAATATTTTCTTTGCATTTATATAAATGTGTATCGATACCGACTTTTTTAGCTTCTCTTTCTTTAAGATTCACATAGAGTTCGGAATCTGTTTGTTTGCCAATTAAAATAATAGCTAAATTAGGTCGTGAATCGCCTAGTTTAATTACATCTTGAGCGATATTATTTTTAATTTTTTCAGCTATTTCATTTCCTTGTATTATTTTCATAATAGGGATTAGAAGGTTAGAGATTGGAAGTTAGAAAAAATTTAATTTAATTTATTTAAATTAAATTTATAGCGATTAATTGTTGGCTTTATCATTTTTTTAATTCATGATTCACAATTTTTGTTGTAGGCTACAAACTTAGTTAATTAAATTTTCTATCTTAATTTTTTCTTTTCTAAATAATTCTAAATCTTTTTTGTTAATAAAAAAGATTTTTTTATTTTCATTTTTATTTTTAATTAAAATATACGTTGCATTGTAATCAAAATCATAAGCCCATAGAACATGAGCTGTTGTTTTTAAAATTAAATTAAAAATTTCTCGAGTATTTTCCTTTTGATAATTGGGGATTTCCAAAACGAAAGTGAAAATTTTATCTTTTAATTCCCATTGGATTTCTTTAGCCTCAAAAGTTTCTTTTGTTTCTTTTTTTTGAAACCAAAAAATTTTTTTTTCTTCCAAATTATTTTTTTTTGTAGTGGCTATTTTAATTCGCTGGGCGATTTGTCCGACTAAAAAATTTGGTAAAAATATTTCTTCAATTTTGAAATTTTTACCTTCCCAATCGTCAATTGCTTGTGGATTTTTATTTAATCCATTAATTAATCTTTGAGAAAATTCACCTTTTGAAATATTAAGCAAACGAACTTTTAAAACATCAGGAAAATAACCAATAATAGAAAGTTCATCTCCATTTTTTATATCGGTTGTTATAATCACATAAAAATCTAATTTTTTATCAGAGCTTAAAGCGACTCTATGGGTAAGAAAAATAACTCGATCAATTTTTTTCGCTATTTCTTTGTTAAGCAGGGGTTCAGTATTTTGATCACCCGCTTGATTGTCTAATAAATTATTTACAGGAAAATAAACCCCGATAGTTTTATTAATAATTTTTACTTTTATATCATGGCCATATTCTTTTTTTGTTAATTCTATTAATTCTTTTTTTATTTCCTCGTCTTTATCAGAAAAAGTTTGATTAAATAATTTTTTCCACCATGTGTTTGTGTTTTTGATTTTTGGAAGTGTCTCTTGAGTGTTGAGATTATTTGTCTCTGCGACTATATTCGAGGCATTTTGGCGAGTGAATAAATTTAATTTACAACCAGTGAGTAATAATAGGAGAAGTAATAGAAATATAAAAATTGAATTTTTAGAAATTTGAAAGAACATAAAATTAACTCACAATTTTAAGATTTAAAAGTAATCTCAATGAATAATGAAAATTAAAATGTAAAATATATAAAATAACAGCGTAAAGTTTAAAATAATCCGTCAGATAGATAAAATTTAAATTTATTTTGAATTTAAATTGTTGTTTTTCGTTTTACGTTTTGTATTTT
>JAGVFS010000011.1 GCA_020057535.1 Patescibacteria group bacterium | reverse complement strand
TGCAGGTGTTGCAGGTGTTGCAGGTGTTGCAGGTGTTGCAGGTGTAATTTTAGCAACAACCAATTCGCCAGCTACAATACTTTTTACTGTGGCAGATGGAACTACTAAAATATTCTTTGCTTGAAAGTTATTGTCTTTAAAAGTTTTCATATCTCCAATATGTCTTTTCTTTCCGTTTTCAATTATATAAACTTCTTTTAAATCAGTTCCTTTAACTAAAGCGCCATCTGGAATGGTCGTAGCTGAAGTAATGTTATTTCCAGTAGTATAAGCTACTATATCTTTTGAAGATAATTTAACAATCAATCCAACTTTATAACCTAATCCTTTAAAAACAGCCATACCTTTAATGTGTCTTTTTTTACCATTAGAAACAACATAAACTTCTTTACCAGTTTTTGACATTATTAAGGTTCCATCCATTACTTTATTTAAAGGATCTCCGACTTTAAAATCATCTAAATTAGCAACAGTTTTAATATTTTTAATAGCATAACCGTATGAATTAAAAACATTTATATCTGTAATGTGTTTTATTGTGTCTTTAGAAACCACATAAACCTTTCCAGAATCAGCGGTTTTTACCAAATCGTTGTCAACAATTGTTTCATCTGCGGCAACCGGTATAACAGCGACTAATCCCAAAACACCAATCATTATGGTAATTGCGAATAGGCTTGTTAATTTTAATTTATTACTCATATAAATTTTTCTCCATTTTAATTTGCGAGTTAACATTAATTAGCTTTTTAGGAATTAACTTTTTAGAAAATTCTCTAATAAACTATAAATTATGTTAATTTTTACAAATTAAAATTAATAATTTTAATTAAGGCCCGAACTTAAAACTCAAATTTCACTAAAATATTTTTTTAATCTCATTGTAATATATCTTTTACCTTATAAATTAAGTTCAGGCTAAAAAGTAGTATTGAAAAAATTTCCAATTAATGGAATCGACCTTTCGGTTTTTTGCAAAACTACTTGATTTGTGTGTAAAAACACACGCTTAAACCCTTTTAGTTAATTTTTAGGGTTTAAGTCTATGTTTTTATTATAAAAAAATTTTAAAAAAAGCGCAAATCTAAAAAACGAATAACTCAACCGCTAATTTTTTCACAAATAAACGCCAATATTATAAATTTCTAATTAGTTCTATCTAATTTATTCTAATTGATTTTAAAATCAAGAATGAAAAATAACACCTTAAAAATTTTAAAAATAAATTTAATTTGAATTTTGGATTTATTTATTTAAATCATTGCGTTTTAAATCATTGAGTTATTATTTTAGAGGTAATTGAAAATTGAAATAATTAGGTTAATTTTATTTATTGTTTTATTGTCTTAATATTTTTTTCCGTCATTTTTTCAGCTATATCAGTTAATTTTTTACTCACTATCATTTTGTCAACAATTATATTTAAATCGTTTTTATTTAAATCTTTTTGTTTTAACGTCTCTTTAACTTCTTTTAAAATTGTTTCCGCTTTATTTGTTTCTTTTATAATCTCTTGACTCTTTTCTTTATTCTCTTTAATTTTTTCTTGTTCTATTGTTTTAATTATTTTAACATCTTCTTGTTTTATTGTTTCATTTTGAGTTTTGGGTTTTGAGTTTTGAGTTTCTTCTAATATTTTTATATTTTCATCCTTTTTATCTTTTTCTTCTGTTTTGAGATTTTCATTTTTATTTTCATTTTGAATTTTAAGTTTTGAGTTTTGAGTTTCTTCTAATATTTTTATATTTTCATCCTTTTTATCTTTTTCTTCTGTTTTGAGATTTTCACTTTTATTTTCATTTTGAATTTTAAATTTTGAGTTTTGAGTTTCTTCTAATATTTTTATATTCTCTTGTTTTATTATTATATCGTTTTTTTGTTCTTGCATTTTATTAGCGTTTTCTTGATTAGCGTTTTCTTGTTTTTTTGTTTTTGTATTTTCTTTAATTTTTTGCTGATCAATTTGATCTATTTTTTCCCCCCCTTGTTCAACTTCTGCTAAAATTTCTAGTTCAGAAGTTTTAACTAAATCAACGGCTTTGTTTTTTACTTCTTTAATTTTTTCCTCTGTTTGCTTAATTTTATTTTCGATAATATCAGTCGCTTCATTTTTTATAACAGAATCTGTTTTTGTTATTTCTTGTTCATTTATAATGGTTTGAAGGGCGTGTGAACTTGTTTCTTCAACAGAATTAAGAACCTTTTCTATTTCTTCTTTAATTAAAGGACTTGCTTCTTTTTTTGTTTGAATCAATTCTTTTTCAATTTTAACAGTTTGTGTATCAACTGTTTTTGCTGTTTCTATTGTTGTTTTAGAATTTGATTCTTCTTTTAATTCATTCAAAGAAACTTTGATTTCTTTAATTCCTTCATTTAAATTTTGAGTGGCTGTTTTTATATTTTTATCGTTCTTAGTTGATGGCGTAATAGAATAAGAAAGTTTTTTTAATTCTTTTAATCGTTCTTTACTGGAGTTTATGGCTAATCCAACTCTTTTTTCTTTGTTATTAGTTAACATCTTTTGTGTTTTTTCTAAATTAATTTTAATCACATATAAAGGATCGCCGGGCACGGTATTTTTTGCCGCTTGAATCGCAAAAGTTGAACCGCTAAAAAATAAAATTGCCACTATTGCCAACGCGCTTATTGGTTTTAAAAATAATCTTAGAAAAATCAACGATGTTGAGTATTTATTATTTAATGAAATATTATTTGAACGGACATATTCAAATTCTTTTTTTGCTTGTATTAAAAAACCCTCTCTGGTTTGTTCCAGCCATTTTTTTCGCGGTTGAATATTTTTTAAAATTTTAAATTTTTGAGTTAAAGACATAAAAAATTAATAATGAGTAAAATTAACCGCTAATTATAATTTATAATTTTTTTTAATTTCTTCAACGCTCTGTGCAAAGAAACCCTTATATTAATTTGCGATTTGCCAAAAATTTTGGATATTTCTCTAATGGACAAATCGTTTATAAAACGCAAAATGATTATTTCTTTATCTTCGTTATTTAATTTTTTTAAAGCTTTTTTAATATTTTTAATTTCTATCGCTAAATCTAAGGTTGAATTTAAATTTTCAATTAAATTTTTTTTATCAACTATTTGATCTTTTATTTTATCATCAAATAAACTAACTTGCTTTTTTTGGCGATAAAAATCTATTACTAAATTTCTAGCTATATTGTATAAAAGTGCCTGTAAATTATTTATTATTTTTTTATTATTTAAATATTTAAGAAATTTAATAAAAGTTTGACTTGTTAAGTCTTCAGCGTCTTCTACAAGAGAAACTTTAAAATAAATAAATTTGTAAATTTTAGGGGCGTAAAAATCATAAATTTCCTCAAATGCCTTGATTTTGCCTTGTTGAATTCTCCATAAAATAAATTTTTCTCGAACTTTAAACATTTGGAGTTAGTTATAATTAAAGACGATAAAAAAAGGAAAGTGTTACAGGTAATTTATAGAATTAATAATAATTAAGTCAATAATGAATTTACTAAATGCGAATACACGTGAATAAAAATAAGTGTAAAATATTTTTTTATTTCAATTTTATTTTCACTTCCGTTTCTTTTTTATCTCTAATAATGGTCAATTTAATATTTTGATTTGGTTGATATTCATTAATTAAACTTGTCAAACTCTTTTTTTCTTTAATTTCCTCGTTTTCCACTTTAACAACAATATCTCCTTCTTTTAATTTATTAAAGATTGGGCTGTTTTTTTCTATAGCTAAAATTAACGCGCCATTATGATTAAAACCTTTTATTAATACGTTATTTAAATTTAAATAACGCGCTCCAAAATATGGTCTATTAATTTGATTTATTGACAAAGTCTTATTGATAATATTTTTAAAAAAATTAATTCCAATTGCCGTTTGTAAAAATGCTTTATTAGAAAATGAGTTTGCATTTTGAGGTTCGCGAGTTAAAATTCCCACAACCTCTCCTTTAAAATTAAATAAAGGGCTTCCGTTATAATTAAATTCTATTTTATCTTGAATTAAAATATAATCATCTATTTTTTCCGAAGAAGAAAATAATTCTTTAGATTGAGTAATATTTTTAAAACTTAGATTAGTTATATTACTAAGTATAAATTGATTTTCCAAAGCATTTATTTTATTTAAAATTACAACGGATTGTCCTGTTTTTACTTCATCCCAATCAATAAATTTTACCGCGGTTAAATTATTAGAACTTTTGATTTTTAAAAAAACAATTCCTGTTAAAGGATCTTTAATTAAATTTTCAATTTCTTGAAATTTTCCATCATTTGTAACAATCGTATATTTTTCTATTGAATCTTCAATAACCTGATCGTTGCTGATTATCCATCCGTCATTAGTAATGATAAATCCATTGCCAACTAAATCATTAAAAGAATAAATTTGATCCAAAAAATTTTTTACTGTTTGATTCTCTTTCTTTTTATATATATTGACAATCGTTGGCATTAGTTCAGGAATAAGTTGTTGTATTTTTTCGTCTTGATTAATTATTATTTCATCTTTTTTTTCTACAATTATTTGTTTTTCTAAAAAATTTTGTTTAGGTTGCTCTATTTTAGATTGCTCTATTATTGATAATAAATTTTTTTTACTTAAATAATTCATTGTTATTTGACCAAATATTCCGCCAATCAAACCAATAACAAAAGAAATAATAATAACTTTTATTAAATTATTATTACTACGATTATTATTGTTATTTTTTTGAGAATGCGTTTTAAAAAAACGTATTGGATGAACAAATTTTGTTATGTTATTAGACATAATAATAAATCAAAATTAAAATTTATAAAATATCGTGAAGCGATACCTAAATTTTGATTTTTAATTTTTATATTTTAATATTAATAATATTGCGCGGTTCCTAAAATTAGAGCTAAAGTTAAAATATTAATTATTAAATATTGAACTGTTACACGTTGAATGACTTTTTTTAAAGATTTATTATTCTCTTCTGAATAAAAAACATTTAAAAGATATTTTTTACTTATATTTTTAATATTAAAATAAATTAAGGTCAAAATCAATCCATTGACATAAAAATTTGTAGGCAAAAAACTAACTATTAAAAATATTTCTATAAAAATTAATCCAAAAATTAAAGCAAAAAACCACGCTTTTTTCTCTGAAATTTTATTAATCCAAAAAAATTGAAAGAGAATTAAAAAAATAATCAAAAATAAAAAAATAGACAACAACCAAACAGACGCTCCAACAAAAATAATTAAAGCGTAAAAACTACTAGTAAAGAAAAAAATTGAGATTAAATTAATAAAATTAAAAATATTTCTTATCGAATTTGGCTGATATTTTTCTGGTTTTTTAAAAAGAAAAAAAATATTTTTATAAATAAACCATTGCAATAAAACAAATAAACCCGCAACAACACACTTCAAAAAAAATGATTCTTCTAAAAGAATAAAAAACAAAACGCTGGAAATAAAAAATAAAAAAGGAGTAATTAAAAAATACCAAAAATTTTTATTTTTTAATTTCCAGGAATAAAATTTTGCCAAAGAAAAAAATATTACCAATAAAACTAAAATTGATAAATAGATAATATTGGGATTAATTAAAATTCCAACAAAAAACCCCAATGTCGCAAACAAAACAAGAAAAGGGATTAACATAAAATATAAATACAATTTTTTTTTAAAAAAAAGTAAAATTATAAAAAATTTAAAATTTTTATTTTTTATAATTAAACTGGTTGCTAAAATTTTAATAATTTTCTTAAATTAAATTTATTTTTAAATTGTGATTTTAGGATTTAATATTTAAATTTTTATTTTTCACAATAAATGTCCCAATCCCATGATAAATTATTCACAAACGGAATATGAGAAATTATTTTATCATCAATGGTTTTTAAAAATTTTATAATTTTTTTATTTTCAATACATTTTTTTCTAAAAAGTTTTGATTTTAATAAAATAAAATTCGTATAAATCTTTCTAAAATAATGAACCGGAATAATTTTAATTTCTTTAAAAAACGGATTTAATAATTTTTTTATTTTTCTTTTAGAAAATCCAAAAGTTACATCATCAGCTAAAGAAATTGGTTTATTATTTTTTTTGCGAATTATTTTTTTAAAAATTTTATAAACAGGATAAAAAAAATAATAGTGCCATGAAGCTGGCTCTCTTAAAATAAGTAATTTCCCTCCTTTTTTTAAAACTCTAAATATTTCAGAAATAGCGATAGATGGATTTGGTAAATGATGCAAAGAAGCGACTAAAAATATCGCATCTACACTTTCATTTTTAAATGGTAAATTTTCTGCGTCAATAATCGCGTAAATTCCATTTTTGATATTATTTTTCTCGGCTATTTGTTTTACTTTATTTACTGAACCCTCGGCAATATCCGATTCTATCACAAAATATCCTTCTTTCATTAATTTTATGGCAAATCTTCCATTGCCACCGCCTAATTCTAAAAAAATAGAGTTTTTTTTATCAAATTTTCTTAATGGATTGATAATTTTATTTTCCTCATCTGATAAAAATAAAATTTCATTTTCTTTAAAATCTTCCGCTCTAATTGAATAAGTTTCTTTTTCAATGTTTTTTATTTCGTTATTTTTTTCGCCGTTAAACAATTTCGTTTTTATTGAAATTTCTGCAGGGTGAATCTCATTTAAACTAAGGCAATTATAAATCCCACTATTATTTTGACAATATGAATGTAAAAAAATTTCTTCAATATTAAACATATAAACATTTTTAATATAAAAATAAACCTATTTATAATTTAGGTTCATTAAAATAAAATTTAAAATTAAAAACTAAATATCGATTGATTTATTTCTACCCATTCTTCAGTCTCCTTGTCTTGTTTATATATTTTTAAATAACTACTAGTTTCGGAATCAGAATAAACATATTTTACGTTTGTCTGTCCGCCAATTCGATTAGAATATTGAGTTTTTTTATCTAAAATTTTAGGTTGATTAACAAATTCTAATTTTATTTTTCCTAAAGGTCCTTCAAATTCAATAATCTCTTTTATTCCTTTATTTTCTAAAACTTCTACGTTTTTTGCGCTAATCTTAAATTTATTCTCTATTTTTTCTTTTATTTCATCCCATCTTTCTTGGTTCATAAAATAAGTAAAATTAAAATTATTTTTAAATTTAAACGAATAAGTGTTAACTAACGATATGTTGTACAGAGATATTTTTATTCTCTTTTAGATATTTTACTGGTGTTTTATAGTTTAATTTTTTCAATCTTGTATTTTGATTATAGTCATCTACAAATTCTATAAGCTTACCATTTAATTCAAATATAGTCGAAAACATATATTTTTTCAAGACCTTCTGTTTTACTTGTTTATTAAAGTTTTCAATCATTTCATTAGTCCAGGGAGGTGCCTTAAATTTAATGGTCCGATGTTGGATTTTGTTTTCTTTGCAGAGATTATCAAAGGGATGAACCTTTTTTGTTTTTTTTTGTTTTTAGTAAGGGCTTTATAAGAAAATTCAAACCAATTATTAGTTAAAATATAATTTATTTTATAAGGATAGAATTTAATAACTTCTTTTAGAAAACGAGCGTCTGTTTCTTTGTTTTTTCTCTGCCATAACACAATAAAGGCGATTTTAGCTATTCTGTCAATAGCAGTGTAAATACAGCTTCGTTTCTTATTGATTTTCGGGGAGTATAAAAGGTCTAAATGAAAATATCCGATGCCGTATTTCCTGAAATACCATATTGCTTTACAATGACATGGGCAGATAAATAACTTTTCTATATTGCTTATCTCACGGCAATAGTTGTGAAAACATTTTTATGTAATTTAATTTGCATACGTTAAAATTATACCACCTAATGTATCGTAAGTCAACATAATATACCTAATGTAGGTATTACGTTAGGTATATAATATTTAAATATTAACTAGCCCCTCCTCCACCACCTCCTCCACCACCACCACCGCCGCCACCACCTCCTCCACCACCATCAGAAACGCCAGAACTAGAAAAAACAGAAGTAAAACTTGAGCAAAAAGAACTAGAAAAAACAGAAGGAGAAAAACCACTAAAATCACTGCTTGTTTGTCCACCAGAACTATAAATTCCACAAGTTCCAATATACCAAGAAGGAATCGAAATATTAATATCTTTAAACGCCTTCGCCCATTTTTTTTCAATTTTAAAAATCATTGCGTAAGGTAAGTATTTTTCAAAAATTTCAGGAGTTAAATTTTGCATTCTGTATTTTTCTGCAGTTTTCAAATAAAATTTAAAACCCAACCATTCTTCTTTTAAAATTAAACCCTCTTTAGAAAGTCGCGCTTCATATTTAATATAATGATATAATCCCAAAATACTAACAACAATAACTATTAATAAAAAAAATATTTGTGGAATAAACTGAAATAAATCTAAAATTAAAAGTCCTATTAAAAAAAATACAGATATAATAAATTCCCCACTTTTTTTATTAGAAATTTTTTTTTCAAAAGCGTTTGTATTTTGATCTATTTCTTTATAAAGTTTTTCTTTTAGCATTTCCATTGATTTGTAAAGTCTTTCTCTTTTTGTGTTGGTTATACTCATTTTTTTTAATTCTCTGGTGGAAAAATAATTTTTGTTAGCAAAAATAATATCTAAAAATTCTTTTTCATAATCTTCCATTTTTTCATCAAAATTTTTATTTTTTTCCAAAATATAATTTTTGGG
>JAGVFS010000019.1 GCA_020057535.1 Patescibacteria group bacterium | reverse complement strand
TATATTTTATCAAATAAACTGTGTATAACTAAATTAATTAACTTAAAATTCCACTCAATTCACCTAATATTACTGTCTTGACAAGGGGTACACCATAATTCATAGTTTTATATAAACACAATATGTTAGCTGATTTTATTAAAGCTCCGTTTAAATAACGGTAAAAATTTTTATCTATTTCATATTCATCTATTTTTTATTTTCAATTGAAATTATGTCTTAATTATAACCAAAAACAACAAAAGATTGACATATTTATAATAAAATATAAAATGTTTTTATATATTTATTTATAATATCGACAAAATTAACGACGATAATTTAAAGAAAGGAAATATGAAAGAAACAAATATTGAAATAAAAAAAGAGAACAATTCGGCAAAATTCGCTTTTTTTTATATGCTATCTTTGGTTACCTTGGGTTTTACGGCAACAAATGTTGGTATAATTATTTTTCAAATTATTAACAAAAGTATTACTGATTTAACTGAAGGGTTTAACAGTAATTATTCAGCTTACGCCCTTAAATTTGCCATTTCAACTATTATTGTAAGCGCGCCAATTTTTTTTATCTCTGTTTGGCAAATTAATAAAAATTTATTTTTAGGTTTATTAGATAAAAATTCCTGCATTAGAAAATGGCTGACTTATTTTATTTTATTTGTCTCTTCTGTAACAATAACTAGTTATTTAGTTTTATTAATTTTTAATTTTTTAAATGGCGAATTAACAATTAAATTTATTTTAAAAACCGTTGTTGCTATAATTATTTCTGGTATTGTTTTTTCTTATTATTTCTATGATATTAAAAAAATAGTTGAAAAAACAAAAAGCAAAATTACTCAAATTTATTTTTATGGTTCAATAATAATTATTATTACTACTTTAATTGCCGGATGTTTTTTTGTTGAATCTCCGCAAGAAACTAGAAATAAAAAACAAGATTATATGGTTTTAGAAAAATTTAACAATCTTGAAAGAGCGATAAATTCTTATTATTCTTCTAAAAAGAAATTGCCGAAAAATTTTGAAAAATTATTATCAAATGGATTTATACAAAACGCGAATGAAACAGAAAATTCAAAAACAAAAGAAAAATTTGAATATAAAATAATTTCTGAAGACACCTATGAATTATGCGCCAATTTTAAAACTTCAAATAAAAATAATTACCAAACTGATGATTATAGATACTTAGATAATCAATGGCCTCATGACAAAGGTTATCAATGCATTAAAAAACCGATTTTTGATCCACAAATTACCCTTCCTCCACTAATTAAAGATTAATTTATTGCATTAGAAAACGTATAATCAAAACAAATCAATCTAATTAACCTAATTTAATTAATCTTATTAATCCTGTAAAACAGAAATTTTGTTTTTGTTAAAATTATTTAACAAAATTTGACCTAAATAATGATACAATAACCCAAATGTCCAAATTTTAAAATTAGATTTTATTTAAAACAATTAGAAATAATTATATTTATTTTTTTATTTGTCATTTGAATTTTGACATTTGTCATTTTTCTTAATTCACTTATTATGACTAATCAAACTGACCAAAAACAAAAAGAAACAATAATAGAAAAAAAAGTTGATACAAGAATCATTCCGGACATTAAACCTGGAATGACCATAAAGGTTCATCAAAAAATTAAAGAAATAGGAGCCAAAGGAGAAAGAGAAAGAATTCAGGTTTTTGAAGGAATTGTTTTAGCGCGAAAACACGGAAATGAAAAAGGCGCGACTATTACAGTTAGAAAAATGTCTTTTGGGGTTGCGATAGAAAAAATTTTTCCAATTAATTTACCAACAATAGTTAAAATAGAAATAGTCAATCAAGCAAAAGTTAAAAGAGCTAAACTTTATTTTTTAAGAAAAACTAAAAAAAAATTAAAAATAGCTAATTAACTTTTTGAATTCTTAATTCTGTATTCTTAATTTGTTTTTATGTTAAATAAATTTTTTGGATATTTTTCTAAAGATATGGCTATAGATTTAGGAACGGCTAATACTTTAGTTTATATTAAAGATAGAGGAATTGTTATTAATGAACCTTCGGTCGTTGCAATTAATACGCGAACCGATCAAATTTTAGCGGTCGGAGAAGAAGCAAAAAAAATGATTGGTCGAACACCAAGTCATATTATTGCCAGTAATCCCATTTCAAACGGGGTTATTTCTGATTTTGAAGTGGCAGAAAAAATGTTAAAATATTTTATTGATAAAGTTCATCAAGAAAAATTTACTTTAGTTCCTAGACCAAGAATGATTATTAACATTCCTTTAGAAATTACCGAGGTTGAAAAAAAAGCAGTTGAAGATGCGGCAATTCAAGCCGGAGCGAGAGAGGTTTTTTTAATTGAAGGACCAATGGCCGATGCGATTGGTTCGCGAATTCAAGTTCAAGAAGCGAGTGGAAATATGATTATTAATATTGGTGGAGGAATTACTGAAATAGCAGTTATTTCTTTAGGGGGCATTGTTACACACAAATCTCTTTTAATCGCCGGTGATGAATTTAATAGAAATATCATTAATTATGTAAGAGAAAAATTTAATCTCCTTTTAGGAGAACGCACGGCTGAAGAAATTAAAATTAAAGCGGGATTAATTTTTTTTCAAAAAGAAAAAGAACCAATTAAA
Organism: Patescibacteria group bacterium; assembly: GCA_020057535.1. GTDB lineage: Bacteria > Patescibacteriota > Patescibacteriia > UBA2591 > PGYQ01 > PGYQ01. Next base: position 13,865 of record JAGVFS010000019.1, on the reverse strand, counting down.
TTATTTGAAATAAAAATTAGAGGACGCGATTTAATAACTGGTTTGCCTAAAGAAATATCTATTACTAACACGGAAATACAAGAGGCTTTAATGCGCTCGGCTAAATTAATTGTAGAAGCAATTAAAGATACTTTAGGAAATACACCACCCGAATTAATTTCTGATATTTATAAAAAGGGCATTATTTTGACTGGAGGCGGAGCGCTTTTATCTGGATTTGATAAATTAATTTCTCAACAAATTCAAATTCCTGTTTATATTACCGATGATCCTCTAACTTGCGTTGTTAGAGGAATTGGAATTCTTTTAGAGGATCCTGCCCTTTTAAAAGACATTGTTATCCCAGCCAAACAAACTCCAGTAAAAATAATTTAAACAGAAATTTATGTTTAAAAAATTTTTAATTAATGAATTAAACAAACTCTTTATAAATTTTTTTATAAAAATTCTAATAAGTTTAATCGTTGGAATTTTATTGATAACTGGAATTGGTTTAGGAAATTATTCCTATCAAATTTCCACGCCTTTGCAGAAAATTGCGGAAAAACAAAAATTTATTATTGAAAAAGGAGAAGGAATTAATAGAATTAGCCAAAATTTAAAAAAGCAAAAAATAATCAGAAGCATGTGGAATTTTGAAGTTTATGTTTGGCTTGAAAAAATGGGAAAAAAATTTCAAGCCGGAGAATATTTTTTATATCCAAGCATGAATATAAAAGAGATAACGAAAATTTTAACTTCTGGAGAAATTATTCCTAATCAAAAGACAATTAAAATTATTGAGGGATGGAATTATAAAGAAATTGGAAAATATTTAGAAAACAAAATGAATATTTCAAAAGAAGATTTTTTTTCTGTAATATACGATTTACAATGGAAAAATAAATATGATTTTTTAAAAGATAGGTCGCAAATAGCCAATTTAGAAGGTTATTTATTTCCAGATACATATCAAATTTATAAAAACGCCAATTCAGAAGATATTATTAAAAAAATGTTAGATAATTTTGATAAAAAATTATCTATTAAAATGAGAGAAGATATCAAAAAACAAGGAAAAACAATTTTTGAAATTATTACTTTGGCTAGTATTATTGAAAAAGAAGTACCAAAAGAAGAGGATAGAAAAATTGTTGCGGGAATTTTTTATAAAAGATTAAAACAAGGAATACATTTAGAATCTTGCGCCACAATAAATTATATTTTAGGAAATAATAAAAAACAGTTGAGCTTTGAAGATACACGTGTAAAATCTCCTTATAATACCTATCTTAATAACGGATTACCGCCAGGACCAATTAGTAATCCGGGGATTTTTGCGATTAAAGCGGCAATTTATCCACAAGAAACAGATTATTTATTTTTTCTCTCAAAACCAACTGGTGAAATAGTTTTTAGTAAAACATTTGAAGAACACAATAAAAATAAAAGAAAATGGTTAAATTAACTTTTAAAAAAATGCATATGTAGAAGTGAGACTTCTGTATATGCATTTTACATTTTAAACTTTTAATTTATTTTATGCCAGAACAAATTTCACAAAACAAAAAATGGAAATCAATTATTATAGAATTTATTCAAATAGCTTTAATCGCTTTGGTTATTTCCATCCTTATTAAATATTTTTTAATTCAACCGTTTTATGTTAAGGGGGCTTCAATGGAACCAAACTTTCATAATCATGAATATTTAATTATAAATAAAATTATTTATCAATTAGATAATCCTCAAAGAGGCGACGTAATAGTATTTAAATACCCAAAAAGTCTCAATGATTATTACATTAAAAGGGTTATTGGTTTACCAAAAGAAAGAATAAAAATTACTGGCACAAAAATCACTATTTATAACAAAGAGAATCCAAAAGGAAAAATATTTGATGAAAATAAATTTCTTTCAGAGGAATATAAAATTGATAAAAATATTGATATTACTTTAAGAGAAGACGAATATTTTGTTTTGGGCGATAACAGGAGACATAGTTTTGATTCAAGTATAGATAGCTTTGGTCCGTTAAAAAGAAAATTTATCATTGGTAAAACGTGGATCCGCGTTTGGCCATTTGATAAATTTACAATTTTTAAAAATTAATTTAAGTAAATATAAAAATTTAATTTAAAAATTTGAAAAACATTATAGACTTTTAAAAAAAATTAAAAAGGTTGCGCATTTTTGTAATTTTTTATAATTCAAAATAATTATATCAATGTTATTTTAATGTTAAAGAACAATTAAACTAATTTGCAAAAAGTCTATAATTTATGAAACTAAAAATTAGAAAAATAAAAGATGAAGGAGTTTTAAACAAAAAACCAACACATTTGGTTGATCTTAAAATTTTTAAAAATCAAAAAAAGAATCAATCTACCGATAAGCAAACAAATCCCATTAGTTGGCAAAAAAAAATTAAAAATAAAAACATTCTTTCTTTTTTAGAATACTTCATAATTTTATTTCAAAAAATATCAAATGAATTTGCTCAATACAAAGAAGCGTTATTTTTTTATAACAAAAAATTTTTTATTTGGTTTAAAAAAATTAATTTTAAATTTTATAGAGACGCATTGCAATATATCTCTATTTTGCATTTGATAAAATTTATTTTTATTAAAATTAAAAATCAATATCACGTCATTTTTTCAAAACTACACTCGGTTATTTCAACACTAAATAAAACACAAAAACATAAAAACATAAAAACGCAAGAATATAAGAATACAAAAATACAAGAATATAAAAATACACGTAAATTAACAAATAAATATTTGTCATTTTTTAAAAAAAACTACATTAAACCTTTACTATCAAATAAAATTCATTTTATTAAATCCCGCAAAGCAGAAATTCCATTAAAAACGGAATTATTTAACTGGATTCACTATATCAAATCTAACGAGACTAATGTAGGACAATTTAATAAGGTAAAACCTATTTTAATTTTTATATTAATCGCTTTTGTTTTTGTTTTATCGCTCCATATTTTATTTTTAACGCAAAAAAATAAAAGCATAGAAAGTCTCCACTTTTCTAAAAAAAAGTTAAATATTTCAAAATATACTCCGTTAAATAATAAATATCTAACAGAATTAACAAATAACATAAATTTATCTGATTTTATTTCAAATCAATCAAAATTTAATCAAATAATTAACTTATTACCCGCTAATTCAAAAAATCGCGCTTTATTAAAAGCTGAAAAAAATTTATCGGAGGCTGAAAAAAATTTAATTGCCATCTTGGATAATAAAGAAACAAAAAAAGAAATTCTTACTGAACAAATAATTAATTTTCAAAACAATCTATTAATTACCTTGCCTAAAATTCAACTGGCCAATTTTTATTTAACTCAAGTTAATCTTAAAACAATTCCAATTGAAAATAAAAACGAATTTAATCAAATAAAAATTTATTTTTCAAAATTAGACAATAACATTAAAGAACTTTTAGATTATTCAAAAATATTATTGCAAATATTGGGCCATGAAAAAAAACAACGTTATTTAATAGTTTTTCAAAATGATAATAAAATTAGACCAACCGGCGGATTGATAGAAAATTTTATTTTAATAGATGTTAATCATGGCGTAATTAAAAAAGTAGACATAGACTCTGTTAGAAATAGCGAATATTTAAACCTTGATCTTTCTGAAAACAAAAAAATTACAAATTTTTCTAATGAAATAAAAACGCAAAATTTTATTCCATCAACTGACGAACTAAAAAATAATTTTAAAAATTTAATTCAACCACCCTATCCTTTAAATTTAATTAGTCCTGCTTGGCAAAAACAAGACGCTAATTGGTTTTTTGATTTTCCAACTTCCGCTCAAAAAATTATTTGGTTTTATGAAAAATTTATCCCAAAATTAGCTGACAAAAAAATAAATGGCGTTATAAGTTTAAACACGAGTTTAATTCCCGAAATTTTAAAAATTACTAAATCAATTAAAATGCCAGAATATTCTGTCACGGTCAATAGTGAGAATTTTTCAACCATTATGCTTAGGGAAAAACTTAAAAATATAAGAACAGAAGAAAAAACACAAAATGATCAAAATTCAAATACGGTATTATTTGATAGTCAAGAAAATATAACTTCAAATTTTATTGCTGATTTTATTCCTGAATTATTAAATAAAATTTTATCTCCTCAAAATAGTTCGGAACAATCTTTGAAAACTTTGGAAATTTTAAACGAAGCTCTATTTAAAAAAAATATAATGTTTTATTTTAATAATCCTGATTTACAAAAAGATATTTTAAAAAATAATTGGGCAGGAGAAATAAAATCAATAAATAATGGAGATTATTTGGCCGTAATTAATGCTAATATTAACGGGGAATCGGATGAAAACATTAAACAATCGGTTGATTTACAAACGCAAATTTTAGATGATGGAACAATTATTAATACCACAAAAATTACTAGGACATCGTTTAAAAATAAATTTACTAATTTAAAAAATCTCAATTATATAAAAATTTACGTTCCAAGAGGAAGCGTTCTTTTAGATATAAATGGATTTAAAAAAAATCCCCTTCCTTTATTTAGAACCTCTTTCGAAGAATATTTAATGGATGAAGATTTATTAAAAATTCAAAAACAAACATTAATTGATGAAACGACTAATACAAGGATTAGCCAAGAATTTAATAAAACAGTTTTTAGTAATTGGATTGAAGTTGAACCAAAAAAATCTGCAACAATTACATTTAAATACAAACTGCCTTTTAAATTGGAAGATTTAAAAACCAATCAAGAACCACAAGGATTTTTGCAAAATTTTTATAAAAAAATAGCAAAAAAATTTAATTTAATTAATGAAACACTACCCTATCAATTTTTGATTCAAAAACAATCTGGCAAAAAAGATGAGATTTGGAAATATTCTATTAATTTACCAGTTGATTGGCAACTTGCTTGGCAAAATTTTCCAATTGATTTTATAGAAAAAAATGGACAAATTGAATTTAATTCAACTCTAAATCAAGATCAACTTTGGTTAATGCTTTTAAAAAAATAACCAATTAACATTTAATATTTACATTTGACATTAATTAATTTTACATTTTTTATTCTGCATTCAGAATTTTTAATTCTACATTTTTATGTTTCTCCCAATTATTGGTTTAGAAATTCATATACAATTAAAAACAAAATCTAAAATGTTTTGTGGTTGTGATAATTCTGGAGAAAATCAACCTCCGAACACAACTGTTTGTCCAGTTTGTATGGGATTTCCGGGGGCTTTACCAGTAATAAACAAACAAGCTGTGGAATGGACAATTTTAATGGGTATGGTTTTAAATGGAGAAATTGCTAAATTTTCTAAATTTGATCGCAAAAATTATTTTTATCCAGACTTGCCAAAAGGTTATCAAATTTCACAATACGATTTTCCGTTCGTAAAAAATGGATATTTAATTATTTTCGATTCTAATTCTAATTCTAATTCTAATTCTTATAAAAAAATTAGATTAAATCGAATTCATTTAGAAGAAGACGCAGCTAAATTATTACATTCTCAAAATAAAAAATATAGCTTAATAGATTTTAATCGATCAGGCACTCCCTTGATGGAAATTGTTACTGAGCCAGATTTTAGAACTCCACAAGACGCAAAAAATTTTTTACAAGAATTAAGATTAATCGCTCGTTATCAAAATATTTCAGATGCTGATATGGAAAAAGGGCATTTACGATGTGACGCTAATATTTCATTAATACCCTCTAAAGAATTAGAGAATAATGAAATTGATGCCGCTAAATTTTTGAATAAACTTTATCCTAAAACAGAAATAAAAAATTTAAATTCTTTTAAGGCTGTTGAGCGAGCCTTAGAATATGAAATTAAAAGACAGACAAAATTATGGAAACAAGGAGAAATACCAAAAGAGCAAACAACTCGCGGTTGGGATGAAAATAAAGAAATTACCATTGAACAACGAACAAAAGAAGAAGCACATGATTATCGTTATTTTCCAGAACCAGATCTTCCTCCTCTTTATATTGAAGAAAAAACTTTAAAAAAAATTAGACTACTTTTAAGAGAGTTACCGCAACAAAAAAGAATAAGATTTATTAAGGAATATGGATTTACAATTGATGAAGTAAAAATTTTAACTGAAAATCGCGCTCTATCATATTATACTGAGCAGGTCATTTCTGAATTAAAAGAATGGTTTTTTTCTTTTGATAAAATTAAAGAAGAACAAAGAGAGGAAAAATGGCAAGAAAATAGGGGAAAAATGCATAAATTAACGGCAAGTTGGTTAATAAATAAATTGACTAAATATTTATCCGAAGCAAAAATTAAAATTCCAACATGTCTTTCTAATACAGATCAAACTTTTTGGAAAGAACAATTACTTAAAATTTCTCCAGAAAATTTTGCCGAACTTTTATGTTTAATTTATAAAAATAAAATAAATCAAACCAATGGACAAAAAGTTTTAGAAGAAATGTTTAGAACAGGTTCTGATCCTTCAGATATTATAAAAGAACAAAAATTAGAACAAATGAGTGATGAATCAGAATTGGAAAATTTAGCGAAAAAAATAATTAAAAATAACCCTAAGGTTGTTGAGGAATATAAAAATGGAAAAGAAAATGCGATGCAATTTTTAATCGGACAAATAATGAAGGAATCAAAAGGGAAAGCCAATCCGCAAATTGTGATAGAAATTTTGAAAAAAAAATTATAACAAAAAGACTTTCTATTTTTTTAAACCTAATCCCCCACTGGAAAAATTATACTTTTTTTGACTAAGATTAACACAAAATTATTTTGGAGAACCGTTTATTATAATAAATTTCTTTAGTTAAAATTATTTAATATTTTTTAAATTAACAAGAATCGGAATTAAAAAGATTTTCTCTTTAACATTCATAATTGACAAAAAATAGATAAATTATTATAATTAATAATTATTAAACAGCCGCTTTGTTGTGGCCACCAACCACAAAATTTTAAAAAACTAAGCTGTTATTAAAAGTGTTCCGTATTTTAAATGCGGAGAAGCCGGGTGGAACCGCGAGAAACTCCTCGTCCCAGCATACTAAATTTTTAGTATTTTAAGATGAGGATTTTTTAATTTTAAATAGGAAACAAAATTTTTTTTCATAATTCGACTTTCACTAAATTTAAAATTATTAAATTTTAGCTAAAAAATATAATTTCTTCCAATGAAAGTCAAATTATAATTATTTTTATGAAAAAACAATCAATTGAAATTATACGCCATTCGTTGGCGCACATAATGGCAACGGCAGTTTTAAAATTATGGCCTAATACTAAATTTGCTATTGGTCCAGCGATTGAAAATGGTTTTTATTATGATTTTGATTTTGGTAAAATCAAAATTAGCGATAATGATTTGTTGAAAATAGAAAAAGAGATGAAATTTCTAATTAAACAAAATCAAAAATTTGAACGCGCGGAAATATCCATTAATGAAGCAAAAAAGTTTTTTACAAATCAACCGTATAAACTCGATTTAATAAATTTAAAACTACAACTTAAATCTCAAAACCTTTTAATCTATAAAATAGAAAATTTTATAGATTTATGTAAAGGTCCGCATGTTAAATCGACCAAAGAAATAAATCCTGAAACTTTTAAATTAAATAAATTAGCTGGCGCTTATTGGCGCGGAGATGAAAAAAATAAAATGTTAACTCGCATTTATGGTTTAGCGTTCGCAACTAAATTAGAATTAGAAAATTATTTAAAGGCAATAGAAGAAGCGGAAAAACGAGATCATAAAAAAATAGGTAAAGAGTTAGATTTATTTTCTTTTCATTCCGAAGCTCCAGGAGCGTGTTTTTGGCATCCAAAAGGAATGATTCTTTGGAATGAATTAGAAACGCTTGGAAAAAATTTGCGAAAAAAATATGAATACAAAGAAATTCAAACTCCAATTTTAGCTAAACAAATTTTTTGGGAAACTTCCGGACATTGGGAACATTATAAGGAAAGCATGTTTCATTTTGAAACAGAAAACGAAAAATACGCGATTAAACCAATGGATTGCCCCTTTAATATAAAAATTTATCAAGAAAAACAAAGATCTTATAAAGAATTACCCATTCGATACACGGAAATTGGTCGCGTGATGCGTAATGAAAAATCTGGAGAACTTAATGGACTTTTTCGAGCGCGTCATATTACACAAGATGATTCTCATATTTTTCTCGCCGAAAATCAAATAGAAAAAGAAATTATAACACTTCTTAAAATGACCAGAGAATATTTTTTTCATTTTAGAATTGAACCAAAATTTTATCTTTCCACTCGTCCTGAAATTTTTATAGGAAAAATTCAAGATTGGAACAAAGCTGAACAAAATTTAGAAAATGCGTTAAAATATGAAAAAATTAAATATAAAATTAAAGAAAAAGACGGGGCTTTTTATGGTCCAAAAATTGACATTGATATCAAAGACGCGCTTGGGCGATCTTGGCAATTAGCAACAATTCAGCTTGATTTTCAATTGCCGCAAAGATTTAAAATAGAATATATAGATAAAAATGGAAAAAAAGAAATGCCTGTTATGATTCACGCCGCTATTTTTGGAAGTATTGAAAGATTTACCGGAATTTTAATTGAACATTATGCTGGCGCGTTTCCTGTTTGGCTATCGCCAGTACAGGTTAAAATAATTTCTGTTGGATTAACACACGTTAAATTTTGTCACAAACTCGCAAACGAATTTAAACAAAATAATATTAGAGTTGAAGTGGATGAATCCGACGAAACAGTTGGCAATAAAATTAGAAAAGCCGTGACTGAAAAAATTCCATATATGTTGGTAATCGGTGATCGAGAAATGTCATCTGATAAATTAGCAATAAGAGATAGAGGAGAAAAGATAACTAGAGAAATTGAAAAACAGGAATTTATTAAAGAAATTCAAGAAAAAATTAAAAATTTAAAATAAAAATCTGTCATCAAATATCTAGTTAATAACCAGATTAATAATCCAGATAGGTAATTTTTAAGAAAAAAATTACACTAATAAACTCAAATGTTGGGAGAGATTAATCTAATTAAATGACTTAATTTACCACACAATATACCACTCTTCATTTATAATAAAAACATCAAAATATTAAAACAAATGTTTTTAATGACGCGCATCTTGTGTTTTTTATTAATTTACTCTAAGATTTTATCTAAATAACACTAAAATAATAAATCAACTACTTTTAAATTTTAAATTTAATTACAAATAAACTTAAAGTTTTTCTGATTAAATATCAGACTAAAAACTTTGAATATTTGTAAGAGGAAAAAAATATGGAAAATACATTATGGATTATTTTAGGTATTATTGCCATTATTATTATTTGGATAATTTGGGCATATAATTCCTTAATCACTTTTAAAATTAGAGTTAAAGAGGCATGGAGCGATATTGATGTTCAATTAAAGCGCCGCTATAATCTCATTCCTAATTTAGTAGAAACAGTAAAAGGTTATGCTTCTCATGAAAAAGAGGTTTTTGAAAAGGTAACTCAAGCTAGAGTTAAAGCTATGGAAACGCAAGGAATAGCTGAAAAAGCCGAAGCTGAAAATATGCTTAGTAATACTTTAAAAAGTTTATTTGCGGTAGCGGAAAATTACCCAACCCTTCGCGCAAGTGAAAATTTTGCCAAACTTCAAGATGAACTTTCTGATACAGAAAATAAAATTCAAGCCGCTCGTAGATTTTATAACGGTAATGTCCGAGATTACAACACTAAAATTCAAATTTTCCCAGTTAATATAATTGCTTCTTCTTTTAATTTTAAAATTGAAAACTTCTTTGAACTTGAAAATGAAAAAGAAAAGGAAAATGTGGAAGTTAAATTTTAAAAAAACATAAAACGCTATAAAGACATAAAGCAAAAACAATAAAATAATATGTCTACTTTATTTTTAATAATCATTACAACTTTTGTTGTTAGTTTAATTTCTTTAATTGGAATTATTTTTTTATCTTTAAAAGAAAATTTATTAAATAAAATTATTTTAATTTTGGTTTCTTTTTCGGCTGGTATTTTAATTGGCAGCGCGTTTATTCATTTAATTCCAGAAGCGCTTGAAAAAAGCGTTGAAAAAAATATTCCTTTTTCAACGCTTTTTTTATTTTTAATTTTTGGTTTTTGTGTTTTTTTTATTTTAGAAGAATTTTTTAGTTGGCATCATCATCATACTCAAAAACATCCAGAAATAAAATCTTTTTCTTATTTAATTTTAATTTCCGATGGCATTCATAATTTTATTGACGGAATAATTATTGCCGGATCTTTCATTATTTCTATTCCATTAGGATTAACAACAACCTTAGCGATAATTTTTCATGAAATTCCTCAAGAAATAGGAGATTTTGGAGTTTTAATCCACAGTGGATTTAAAAAATCTAAAGCTTTATTTTTAAATTTTCTTTCTGCTTTGTTTGCAATTTTTGGCGGAATTTTAGGATTTCTACTTTTTGAAAAAATAGAAAATCTTTTTATTTTTCTTTTGCCCTTTGCGGCTGGCAATTTTATTTATATTGCCGCTTCGGATTTAATTCCTGAAATTAAAACCGAAAATAAAATAAATAAAAAAATAATTCACTTTTTTGTATTTATTTCAGGAATTTTATTAATGTTATTGTTTAAATATTAATAAAAAAAATAATCAAAATCATGCCAAGTCTTATTTATACTTATTTTACTCTTTATTTATGCGGTTTTTGAGCCTTTGAAATTGGAGGCTGTTATGGCCCTCCTCGTTATGTCAATAATTTCTCAATTATTTGAATTTAGTTCGTATAAATTTAATCCTAAAAATAGGAAAATTTTTTTTAATTATAAAATAAAATTCAAAAACAAAAATCCTCTCACTTTTAAAGAAACAATAATCCTGCCAATAATTCCTGATTTAAAAAAAATTCCGCAAGAACTTTTAAATAATATTTTGCAAAGTCTTCATTTAATGTTGGGCATAAGTTATTACAAATTATATTGTCCACCTAAAATAACAATTCACTATCATCTTTCAAAAGAACAAGCTGATTTTTGGAATACAGTTTATAGAAAAGGGCTTGGGGAATTTTTATATAGAAATAATTTAGAGCCAAAAAAAATCGCAAAATTTCCACATTTAAAAATTAAAACTTGCTCAATAAATTTACAATATCCAGAACGTGCTTTACTAGGAATTGGCGGAGGAAAAGATTCAATTGTCGTCGCAGAATTTCTTAAAAATTTTAAAACTACTTCATTTTTAATTGAAACTCAAAAAAAAGATTTTTTATCTGAAAATATTATTAAAAAAATTGGAACTCCCTCTTTAAAAATTAAAAGAATTGTAGATCATAAAATTTTTAAATCTTATGAAGGGGCGTATAATGGTCATATTCCTATTTCGGCAATTTTTGCTTTTCTTGGGCTTTTTTCCGCAATTATTTATAAATATAAATATGTCATTGTTGGCAATGAACATAGCAGTGATTTTGGCAATCTTAAATATAAAAATGAAATTATAAATCATCAATGGAGCAAATCCGCAGAATTTGAAACAATGTTACAAGAGTACACAAAAAAATTTATTACCCCAAGTATTATATATTTCTCAATTCTTCGCCAATTTTATGAAATTAGAATCGCGCAAATGTTTGCAAAACATAAAAAATATTTTTCAATATTTTCCAGTTGCAATAAAAATTTTAGGATTTTTAAAAAACGGCCAAATTCTTTGTGGTGCGGCGAGTGTCCAAAATGCGTTTTTATTTATTTAATACTATCTCCATTTTTAAATAAAAAAGAACTTTTTAATATTTTTCAAAAAAATCTTTTTGAAAATAAAAAACTTTTACCGATTTTTCGCGATATTTTAGGGCTTGGAAAAATAAAACCATTTGATTGCGTTGGAACTTTTGAAGAATCGCAAGCGGCTTTTTATTTAATAAAAGACAAATTTAAAAACAGTATAATTATAAAAATTTTTTTATCTAAAATAGAAATAAAAAATCCAGCGCAATTGCTAAAAAAAGTTTTTTCAACAAATTCTATCTCAACTATTCCAACACAATTTCAATTTTGTGGTATAAAAAATATTTTAATTTTAGGTTATGGTATAGAAGGGCAAGTAACGTATAAATATTTAAAAAAGAATTATCCAAAATTAAAAATAGTTATTGCCGATAAAAAACAAAGTGCAAATTATTTAGATAAACAAAAAAAATATGATTTTGCCATCAAAACGCCGGGTATTTCTAAACAGTTTATGACTATTTCTTACACAACTGCAACTAATATTTTTTTATCGCAAAATGAAAATAAAATTATTGGGGTAACCGGAAGTAAAGGCAAAAGTACAACCGCTTCGCTTATTTATGAAATTTTACAAACAGCTAAAATAAAAACTCGCCTCTTAGGAAATATTGGAAATCCAATGCTTGAAATTTTAATGCACCCGATTAATGAAAATGAAATATTTATTTTAGAACTTTCAAGTTATCAGCTTGACGACATTAAATTCTCGCCAAATATAGCGGTAATAATAAATTTATTTCCAGAACATATGACTTATCATGGAAATGTTGAAAAATATTATCAAGCGAAAAAAAATATAATTAACTTCCAACAAAAAAATGACGTTTTTATTTATAATCCCAAAAATAAAAAACTTATTGCTTGGGCAAAACACTCAAACGCAAAGGCCATTCCATTTAAACAAAAAAAATTATTTAAAAATTTAAAAACAAATTTAATCGGAAAGCACAATGAAGAAAATATACAAGCGGCTATAACTGTTGCCAAACTTTTTAATATTTCAAATTCAATAATAAAAAAAGCGCTTTTAAATTTTAAGCCATTGCCGCATAGATTAGAATTTATTGGCGAATTTAAAGGAATAAAATTCTATGACGATGCAATTTCAACTACTCCAGAATCAACAATAATGGCGATTAAAGCTCTAAAAAATATCGGAACAATTTTTCTTGGCGGTGAAGATCGTGGTTATAATTTTTTAAAATTAGAAAAAGTTTTACAAAAATATAAAATTAAAAATATTATTCTTTTTCCAGAAAGCGGAGAAAAAATTTTAAAATCTAAAAAAGAATTTAATGTTTTAAAAACTTCAAGCATGGAACAAGCAATAAAATTTGCGTATAAATACACCCCACAAAATACCGTTTGTCTTTTATCTTGCGCCTCGCCAAGTTATTCTTTATGGAAAAATTTTGAAGAAAAAGGCGATCAATTCAAGTTTTTTGTAAAAAAATACGGAAACCAAAATATTAGAATAAATGTTAGAGTATAAAAAATGCACAGTAAAATTTATTTTTATATTAAAATATTAATATTTTAAAAAGATAAAAAATCAACAGACAAAAATTTTAAAAAAATCTATAAGATAGATAACATTATTTTTATATTCCAATTTTTATAAATTTTTCTCTCATATTCACCGTGTTAACACGTTAAAAAATTATGAAAATTTATTAAACTCTCACTTTTATATATTTTATTTTTTCACGTTCCAACTTTTGTAACTTATAAATATTACTCAAATAACTTATGCACTTTTTAAAATTGAAAAAAATAATTTTATATTGTTTTTTAAGATAAAAAAAGATAAGAGAAAATATAAAAAAAATAAAAAAAATTCAAATTTTTATAGATCCATATGGAAATACTTTAAATTTATGGTGGGATGATCCTAAAAAATCTTGTGAAGCTCAAGAAGCGGAACATTTTATATTTAATATGAAAATTTTATAAATATGTTAACTAATTATCTTTCTAAGATGAACAAAGCAACCAAATGGGGACTTATCGCACTTTTAATTTACATAGTTACAACTTTTTTAGGAATATTTTTGAGTAT
>JAGVFS010000079.1 GCA_020057535.1 Patescibacteria group bacterium | reverse complement strand
ATTTTATAATATTGTTTAGGATTTTTGTTTAAGTTTGGTTATTTATTTTTAATTTTTTATATGGAAAAAATTAAAAAATGCCATTGTTTACTTGAGGGATTTATGGCAAAAATTTCTTGTTTTTTTGGCTGTAAACCATCCGAAAAAGACCCAGAGCTTTGTTGTAAATGTGAGCCAAAAGAAGAAAAGCAAGAAATAAAAAAAGAAGAAGTTAAATAATTTAATATAAAAAGCGCGCCTTATTAAAAAATGAAGCAGTTTTTGTTTTATAAAATTTTTCTTGTTACCCAGAGAGTGATTAATTTTTTTGTGATTAGTTTAGTTGAAAATTTTTGCTTATTTTATTTATGTTAATTGGCGGGTTACAAAAAACATCTTTAATTGATTATCCAGATAAAGTTTGCGCTATTATTTTCACACAGGGATGTAATTTTAAATGTAAGTTTTGTTATAATCCAGAGTTGGTTTTGTTGACAGATAACAATCAACAATTAACAATAAAAGAAGAAGAAATTTTTGAATTTTTAAAGAAAAGAAAAGCATTAATTGATGGTGTTTGTGTGACTGGCGGAGAACCGACATTACATAAAGATTTGCCAAAATTTTTAGTTCAAATAAAAAAAATGGGATTTCTAATAAAGTTAGACACTAATGGAACTAATCCAAAAATGTTAGAAAAATTAATTAAAAAAAAATTAGTTGATTATATTGCTATGGATATAAAGGCATCTTTGGTACAATTTTTAAAATATAAAAAAATAAGTGGCGCGAAAATAAATTTAAAAAATATTAAAAAAAGTATTGAGATAATTAAAAATTCTGGCATTGATTATGAATTTAGAACAACAGTAATACCGGGTTTTCATAAAGAAGAAGATATTTTGCAAATTGCAAAAGAGATTTTTCCGGCTAAAAAATATTTTTTACAACAATTTGTTCCAAGTAAAAAAATGATTGATAAAAAATATAAAAAAATAAAACCTTATTCAAAAGAAATTTTAGAAAAAATGCGCGATAAGGCAAAGGAATATGTGGAGAGGGTAGAATGCAGAATGTAGTTATAAATAAACTAACTAATTTTAATTTAAAACTTTAAACTTTTATGATTCAACCAACTACCTCATTAAATGAACAAATAAAAAAACTTTTGGAAGAAAATTTGCAATACTCTAAAGAGACTTTTGTTTTAAATAAAAAAATTTATAAATATATATTTTGGAAAAAAATATACAGTATGATTAAAATGATTGTTGTAATAATTTTTATTATTTTAGCTATTAATTATTTACCTTTTATTTTAAAAGAGTATGTTTATCCATATCAAGAATTATTACAAAAGGTTATAAATATTAGCAAACAAGAAAATGTTTTATTACTTGATGGACAAACGCAAGAAATTCAAAAACTTTTAAAGTCAGAACAAATAGAAGAAATTTTAAAAAAAATTCCAAAAACGAAGTAGAGTAACGAGTAATGAATACAATTTTTCTTTTGGCGGATTGAATTAATTTTAAATTTTTCACTTTAAACTTTAAATTTTTTATGTTATCCACACAGAAAATTGACTTTTTGAAATAGATAAATATAATCATATTTATAATTATATTTCGCTAAAATAGCGAATTAGAAGAATAATATAATAAAATTAAATAAAGTGTAATTACATTATTTTAAAATGTAATCTCTTAATTTAAGAGATATGTTTTAATAAAATAATGATAGAAATGGTAAAATAAGTTATTTAATATTTTTGGTTATTCTATAATTTTGAGAATTAAAAAAAGTAAAAAAATAATTTAGTTTAAAATTTATAATTTAATTTTGTGAATGACTGGATAAAACCATAGGTAATTTTAGTTTAAAAAACTGAAATTGAAATTCCTAATTTTTAAATAATTTAATTTTTAGAATTTAGGATTTATAAAAATTTTTATAAAAATTTTATTTGTGTGGGTCATTCTATAAAAAAGGGAGAAAAAATATGGCAGAAAAATTTAATCGTTCTAAACCGCATATCAATGTTGGAACTATTGGTCACGTAGATCACGGAAAAACAACTTTGACTGCGTCAATTTTGACGGTTTTAACCGCTAAAGGATTCAATGCGACAAAAAAATCAGTTGATCAAATTGATAACGCTCCAGAAGAAAGAGAAAGAGGAATTACTATTGCTACAACTCATGTGGAATATGAAACTGAAAATAGACATTACGCTCACGTTGATTGTCCTGGACATGCGGATTATGTTAAAAATATGATTACTGGTGCTGCTCAAATGGACGGAGCTATTTTAGTTGTTTCAGCTGCTGACGGAGTAATGCCACAGACAAGAGAACATATTCTTTTAGCTCGTCAAGTTGGAGTCCCATACATTGTAGTATTTTTAAATAAAGTAGACCAAGTGGAAGATAAAGAATTAATTGATTTAGTTGAAGAAGAAATAAGGGATTTATTAAAAAAATATGATTTTCCAGGAGATGAAATTTTAATTATTAAAGGATCGGCTTTAAAAGCCCTTGAGGATCCTACAAATAATGAAGTCGCTCAACCAATAATGGATTTAATGAAAGCGTTAGATGAATATATTCCTGAACCAACAAGAGATGTCGATAAGCCATTTTTAATGCCAATCGAAGATATTTTTTCAATTGAAGGGAGAGGGACCGTTGTTACCGGCAGAATTGAAAGAGGGGTAATTAAAATTAATGAAGAATTAGAGATTGTTGGAATTAAAGCTACTCAAAAGACTGTTGCTACTGGAATAGAAATGTTTAATAAATCTTTAGATACAGGACAAGCTGGAGATAATGCAGGGGTTCTTCTTCGAGGAATTAAAAAAGAAGAAATAGAAAGAGGGCAAGTTTTAGTCAAACCAGGAACTATTACTCCACACACAGAATTTGAAGCGAATATTTATGTTTTAACAAAAGAAGAAGGTGGACGACATACTTCATTTGCCAAAGGATATAAACCGCAATTTTATATTAGAACTACCGATGTAACCGGAGAAGTTGAATTAGCAGAAGGAAGAGAAATGGTTATGCCAGGCGATACTGTTGATTTAAAAGTTAAATTAATTGTTCCAATTGCGTTAGAAGAAAAACAAAAATTTGCCATTCGTGAAGGCGGACGTACTGTAGGCGCTGGAGTTGTAACTAAGATAATAAAGTAGTTTTGTATAAATAATTTTAATTTCTATCCGTCAATTAGCGGATAGAAATTAGTTTGTTTGTTGATAAAATTTTGTTTAATTTTGTTGAAATTAACGATTTTATGAAAGAAAAAAAAGACCTTAAAAAAAAGAATCCAATTAAAAAAGATTTTAAGGATAAAAAATCAAAAGAACAAAAAGTAAAAGAACAAATTGATAAAGAAAAAAATGATAAAAAAGAAGATTATCATCAAAGGATTCGTATTAAAATAAAAGCGTTTGATCATAAAATAATAGATAAAGCGATACGAATGATTTTAGATGTAGTTGAAAAATTAAATGTAAAAATAATTGGACCAATTCCATTACCTATTGAAAAAAGTAAATATACTGTTTTACGTTCTACTTTTGTTCATAAGGATGCAAGAGACCAATTTGAAATGCGAGTACATAAAAGATTAATTGATATTATAGATCCAACATCTAAAGTAGTAGAAGCGTTGACAAATTTAAATTTGCCAGCTGGAGTTGACGTTGAAATTAAAATGTAGTATTATAGACAATAAAATAAATAAAATAGATGAAAATATTTTTTAGCGATAAATTATTTATTTTTACTCAGTTAGAAATTTTAAGAAAAATATAATATATATTTAAAATTGTAAAATTTCCAATTGAGTTTGCTTTGTTTAGAAATTATTTAAACAGAGTCTACTTCTTTTAAGAAAAGGGATTAAAATAATTTATTGTGACTAAGAGGGGTAATTTTCAAAAAAATTAAAACTAAAAAGATTCAAAAAACAGAAATTTTATAAAAAGCAATCTGTTGGTTTTAAAAAATTGTAAAGAAAATTTCTGTTTTTTTTATTAGAATAAATTTGACGTATTTTTTTAAAAAAACTAAAAGCTATTTAAAACTAAAGACTATTTTTATGAAATTTATTTTAGGAAAAAAAATTGAAATGTCCCAAATATTTGATGAACAAAATAATGTTATTTCAATAACTATTTTAGAAGCAGGTCCTTGTATTGTAACTCAAATTAAAACTCAAGAAAAAGATAAATATGAAGCAATTCAAATTGGATTTGATAAAAAGAAAAAAATAAATAAACCTTTAACAGGGCATTTAAAAAATTTAGGAAATTTTAGATATATTAGGGAATTTAGAGATAAAAGAAAAAAAATAACAAAAAATGAAAAAGAAGAATATAAAATTGGAGATAAAGTTAATGTGAATATATTTAATCTAGGTGATATTATTAAAGTAAGCGCTATATCAAAAGGAAAAGGATTTCAAGGGGTTGTAAAAAGACATGGATTTCATGGATCGCCTGCTTCGCATGGACATAAAGATCAACTTCGTATGCCTGGGTCTATTGGTTCAACTGAACCAGCCAGAGTTTTTAAAGGAATGCGAATGGGGGGTCGTATGGGTAATAAAAGAGTTACAGTAAAAAATCTCAAAGTGATTTCAATTGATCCTGAAAAAAATTTAATAAGTTTAAAAGGTGCGGTTCCAGGAGCAAGAAATACGTTAGTGGAAATGACAAGTATATAAGTTTAAAAATAAAAAATAAAAATGGAAAATAATTCGTTTGTTTTATAAAAATTGAAAATTTTATCACTGAAAATTTAATGAAAGTTAGAAATTGAAAATTTTTTTGACTATTCACATTTTTGTATTTTTAATTGTCATTTTAATCTTTAAGATTCTAACTTTTCATTTTTTTATTACTTATTACTAAATTTTGGTTAATTTTATTAATTTCTTTTAAATAAGCCATTTTATTTTTAAATAAAAAATTATTTTAGCTAAAATAAAGGGATTTTATAATATTGTTCAGAATTTTTGTTAAAGTTTAGTTATTGTTTGTTATCTTTATTTATTTCACTTACTATAAATATTGCGATTATATTTCTATGAAAATTTCTGTTTATAATCAAGAAGGTGAAGAAGTTGGAAAACAAGAATTAAATCCAGCGATTTTCGATATAAAAATAAAACCAGAGGTTATTCATCAAGTCGTAGTGGCTCAGATGGCTAACGCAAGACAAGTTTTAGCTCATACTAAAACTCGAGGTGAAGTTAGGGGTGGGGGAAAAAAACCATGGAAACAAAAAGGAACAGGTCGCGCTAGAGCTGGGACAATTCGTTCTCCTCTTTGGAAGGGAGGGGGAATAGTTTTTGGTCCAACAAAAGAAAGAAATTTTTCTCAAAAAATAAATAAAAAAGTGAAAAAAAAAGCTCTTTTTATGACTTTAACAGATAAAGTAAAAAGCAATTTAATGATTATTCTAGATAAATTTTTCTTAAAAGAAGGAAAAACAAAAGAATTTTTAAAAGTATTAAATAATTTAGACAAATTATTTCCATTGATAAATAAAAAATCGCAAAAAAAAAATATATTAATTGCTATTGAGAGTAAAAATGAAAATTTAGTTCGCGCTACGAAAAATGTTTCAGGAATAGAAACAATTAGGGCAGATTGTTTAAATGTAATAGACTTATTAAAGTATAAATATTTTTTAATTGCGCAAAAAGGAATTGAGAAGATAGAAGAAACTTATTTAAAAAGTAATAGTAATAAGTAAACGAGTACAATTTATCAAAGGCGAATAATAAATTATTGATTATTGATTATTGATTATCGATTATTTATTATTTAAAATTTAATATTTATTATTTAGTATTTATTACGGGTTATTTTGTTTTTTAACTTTAAAAGTTAAGCATTTCTTAATTCTTAATTCTTAATTTATTTATGAGTTTATTAAATATATTTAAAAAAACAACAAAAGAAACGTTAAAAGAAGATAAAAAAGAAAAGAAAAAAAATAAAAAAGTGGTAAAATCAGTAAGTGGACAGGTATCATTGGTAGATAAACAGAAAAAAAATAAAAATGATATTATAAATTATAAGAATGTTTGCTATAGGGATGCTTATAAAATTTTAATTAGACCGATTAGTACGGAAAAATCTACGGACTTAACGTCATTTAATCAATATGTTTTTGAAGTTGCTAAAAATTCAAACAAGATAGAAATAAAAAAAGCTATCCAAGCTGTTTACAATATAAAACCAACAAAGGTTAATATTATAAAAGTAAAAGGAAAAAATGTAAGACATGGTAAAACTAAAGGAAAAACAAAAGATTGGAAAAAAGCGATTATTACTTTAAAACAAGGAGAAAGGATAGAAGTGTTTGAAAAATAGTAAAATATCTAAAAATAAGTAAAATTACAAATTCAAAAATAAATTAATTTTTTATGATTAAAATATATAGACCCACAACTCCATCAAGAAGAAAAACATCCATTGTAATTACAAAAGAACTAACAAAAAAAAGACCAGAAAAGTCTTTGATTAAAATAAAAAAGAAGAAATCAGGAAGATCGCATGGGAAAATTACAATTAGACATCGAGGGGGCGAAGAAAAAAGATTTTATAGAATAATAGATTTTAAAAGAGATAAATTTGATATGGAAGCAACAGTTATTGCTTTAGAGTACGATCCTAATCGTTCGGCTTGGATTGCCTTATTAGAATATGAAGATAAAGAAAAAAGATATATTATTGCGCCAAATGAATTAAAAGTGGGAGATAAGATTATATCTTCAAAATCTCAAATAGAAATTAAAGTTGGAAATTGCTTACCATTAAAATATATTCCAACGGGTATATTTATTTACAACATAGAATTGCAACCTAAAAAAGGAGGAGAAATTGTTAGATCGGCAGGAACGACAACTTTTATTCAATCCATTGAAGGAAAATACGCTCAATTAAAAATGCCATCCAAAGAAATAAGATTGGTTTTAAAAGAATGTTTAGCTACAATTGGGCAGGTTAGTAATTTAGATCATTCTAATATTAGAATTGGTAAAGCTGGACGTAAACGACATATGGGAATAAGACCGGGGGTTAGAGGAAAGGCAATGAATCCAGTTGATCATCCTCATGGTGGCGGAGAAGGAAATTGTCCAATTGGATTAAAACATCCAAAAACCCCATGGGGTAAGCCAGCTTTAGGTGTTAAAACAAGAAATAAAAAAAAATGGAACAATAAATTAATTATTCAAAGAAGGAAGAAATAAATTAAATTTTAAAAATTTTTATTATGTCCCGTTCCCTTAAAAAGGGTCCATATGTGGATCCAAAATTATTAAAAAAAATATCTAATTTAAAACAAGGTGATAAAGTAATTATTAAAACATGGAGACGAAATTGTACTATTACTCCAGAAATGGTAGGTTTTACATTTGGAGTTCATAATGGGAAAAATCATATTCCAGTATTTGTTATAGAAAATATGGTTGGACATAAATTAGGAGAATTTTCTTTAACAAAAAAATTTATTAAACATGGAGGAAAAATGCAAAAAAATCAAGAAGCAAAAGTAACAGAAGTCGTTCGCAAACGTTCATAAATAGGAATTATGAATTAAGAATGTAGAAAAATTCATAATTCATAATTTATAATTTATATTTTTATGGAAGCTAAAAATAAAATAAAAGAAAAAAAAATTATAGCCAAGACAAAATATATTCGTATTTCTTCTAAAAAAATTCGATTAGTTATTGATGTAATTCGCGGAATGGATGTTGAATTAGCGGAAAATCAATTGAAATTTATTCCTAAAAGAGCTTGTCATCCAGTTTTGAAATTATTAAATTCAGCTATTGCTAACGCTAAACATAATTTTGACTTTAAAAAAGAAAATTTATATATTAAAGAAATAACAGTTAATCAAGGACCAACTTTAGATCGTTGGATGCCTCGCGCTTTTGGTCGCGCCGCGCCAATTAGAAAAAGAACCAGTCACATTACAATAATTCTTGATCAAAAAGAAAAAATAAAAAAAGAACAAGTTGCAAAAAAATCTCAAAAAGATAAAGATAAAGTGGAAATTTTATCAAAAACGGAATTATCAAATGAAATTAAATCTAATGAATCCGAAACAAAACAATTCACTAAAATAAAAAAAGATAAAATAAAATTTAGAGATAAACGTGGATTCATAAAAAAAATATTTAACCGTAAAAGCGGATAAAATTTATTATTTATAATAATTTATAATTTTGTGGGTCATAAAATAAATCCAAAAATTTTTCGTATTGGAATAATATATACTTGGAGTTCAAAGTGGTTTTCTTTAAAAAAAAATTATCGTGAAAATTTGCGAGAGGATATTTTAATTAAAGAAAATTTATATAAAAAAATGCAAAAGGCGGGAATAGATAAGATTGAAATTGAGCGATTTGGAGATGAAATTAAAGTTTTTGTTTATGTATTTAAACCAGGATTAGTTATTGGGAGGAAAGGAGAGGGGATAGAAGAAATAAAAAAACAAATACAAGAAACAATATTAAAAAATAAAAGAAAAAATTTTAAAATAAATATTTTAGAAGTAAAAGAACCGTCTCTGTCGGCAAATATAATTGTTCAAAATATAATTGTTGATTTAGAAAAAAGAATTCCATTCCGACGAGTAATGAAACAAGTAATTATTCGAGTAAATAAAACCAGAGCAAAAGGGATTAAAATAATATTAAGCGGACGTTTAAATGGAGTTGCGATTGCTCGTTCAGAAAAATTAGTCAGTGGGAAAATTCCTCTTCATACTTTACGAGCCGATATTGATTTTATTCAAGGAACCGCGCGTACTACTTATGGAGCTATTGGAGTAAAAGTTTGGATATACAAAGGAGATATTTTTGAAAATCAAACTGATGATTAATTGTTAATTAATATCTAAATTTTGACAAAAATTTTGAACAATATTATAGAATTATTTTAGCCAAAATGATTTTATTTTAAATAAATAAATAAATAAATAAATAAAATGGTTTATTTAAGAGAGATTAATAAAATTTGCCAAAGTTTATAGTTAACATTCTTAATTTATAATTCAAATTCAATTTATGTTAATGCCAAAAAAAGTAAAACATAGAAAATGGCATAAATTAGCTGGAATGTCGGGGAGAAAAGCTTCTAGAATGACTAAAGTAAGCTTTGGTTCTTTTGGTTTAAAATCTTTAGAAAAGAAATGGATTACTTCAAGACAAATAGAATCTGCTAGAAAAGTAATAGTTCAATTTATTCGTAAAGCAGGCAAGATTTGGATTAGAATTTTTCCTGATAAGCCAGTAACCGCAAAAAGCGCTGAAGTTCCTATGGGAAGCGGTAAGGGGGTTGTTGATCATTATGTGGCTGTAGTTAAACCAGGAACAATAATGTTTGAAATGGATGGAATTCCGGAAAATAAAGCAAAAGAAGCAATGAAATTAGCAAGTTATAAATTACCAGTTAAAACTAAATTTGTAAGGCGATAATAAATTAGTTTGTGAAAATTAGTTTGTATTTTGTGGAAAAAATATTTTTATTAATTAAGATTTGGTCATCCCCCCGTGGGTGAAGTTTAAAAGTTATTTTATGAAAATTAAAGAATTAAAACAAAAATCAGAAAATGAATTGCAAAAAATGCTTCAAGAATCGCGAGAAAAATTACGTGAATTTAGATTCAAGATTGCTTCAAAGCAATTAAAAAAAGTTAGAGAAGTAAGAAGTGTAAAAAAATTAATTGCTAAAATATTAACTTTATTAAATGTAAAAAAATAATTATTTATGGAAAATAATAAAAATAAAAAACCCATAAAAAGAACTTTTCAAGGAATTGTAGTTAGTGATAAAATGAATAAAACTATTGTTGTTAGAGTTGATCGAATTAAGTGTCATCCAAAATACAAAAAACGTTATAAAGTAAGCAAGCGTTATAAGGTTCATGATTCAGAAAATAAATGTAAAACAGGAGATAAAGTAACCTTTGTTGAGTGTAGGCCATTGAGCAAAGAAAAGAGATGGCGTGTAAAATAGTTTTCAATTAATTTTGGGTATTAGACTAATAATATTAAATATTAAAAGCAATTGGAAGTTTAAAATGCAAAATACAAAGTTATAATTTAAACTTTAAAAGTTTGGTTTTAATTTTTTTTGAATTTTTAATTTTTTACCTAAAAAATGAGATAGTTGTTAAAAAAATGATTAAAAATTTCTGGTGAGGAATTTTGAACTTTTAATTTTAAATTTTAAATTTTTATGATTCAACATCGTTCAATTTTAAAAGTAGCAGATAATAGCGGAGCGAAAAAATTAATGTGTATTAGAGTTTTAGGCGGTTATAAAAAAAGATACGCTCGAATTGGAGATATTATTACAGCTGTTGTTAAAGAAGCGCAACCGCGTGCCACGGTTAAAAAAAGCGACATTGTTAAAGCTGTTATTGTTCGAATAAAAAAAGAAACAAGAAGAAAAGATGGAACGTATATTAGATTTGATGAAAATGCGGCAGTAATTATAGATCCAAAAACAAAGAATCCAAAAGGAACGCGAATTTTTGGTCCAATCCCAAGAGAGCTGAGAATAAAAGAATTTACTAAAATTATTTCATTAGCGCCGGAAGTATTATAAAAATGAATTATGTGGTAATTTTATTAAAAATTAAATTTATGTTTAAATATAATTAATTCATAGTATAAGGATGGGAGTATATCATTTAATAATTAAATTTCAATGTTCACAATTAAACTATAAATTTTAAAACCTAATTATATTTTGTTTGAGATTTGAGATTTATTGGTTGGTTGAAAATATTGGGATTTAGAATTTTGTAAAAATTTTTTCTAAATTTTACTTAGTTTATATTTATTATGAAAATAAAAAAAGGTGATAAAGTAAAAATGTTAATTGGTAAAGATGTTAAAAAAACAGGAAAAGTGCTTAAAATTTTTCCTAAAAAACAAAAAGTGGTTATAGAAGGGCTTAATCTTAGAATTAAACATATGCGTCCTAAAAAAGAAAGAGAAAAGGGACAAAAAATTCAGTTTCCAGCATCAGTTAGTATTTCCAATGTAATGTTAATTTGTTTAAAATGTGGCAAATCTACGCGAGTCGGTTATAGAATTTTAGAAAGTAAAAAAAAAGTAAGAATGTGCAAGAAATGCGGAGAAATAATACAATAAATAGCTTATAACTTTAGTTTTTATATATTTAAAATAATCAGTAATCAATAAATAAAATGACAATATAAAAAATTGGAATTTTAAATTTAATATTTTTGTTTTTAACTGTCATTTTTAATTTTTAAATTTACATTTTTTTATATAAAATAATTAAATTATTAATTTTAATATCTAATTACTTATTTAATTGTATAAGTAATATCAGTAAATTATTTATTTATGTTTTTAAAAGAGCATTACATTAAGAATATTATTCCAATCATGAAAGAAAAATTTGGATATAAAAATATTTTAGCTATGCCAAAAATTAAAAAGGTAGTTATTAATATTGGAATTAATCCAGGAATGAAAGATAAAATGAATACAATAGAAAGTACTTTAATAAGAATTACTGGACAAAAGCCAGTTAAAACTCTAGCTAAAAAATCAATTTCAAATTTTAAAATTAGACAGGGGATGGTAATTGGTATGATGGTTACTTTAAGAAAAAAACGAATGTATGATTTTGTAGATAAATTAATTAATGTTGTTTTACCGCGACTTCGGGATTTTCATGGTTTATTGGAAAAATCAATAGATAAAAATGGCAACCTAAATATAGGTTTTCGAGAACATATTGTTTTTCCAGAAATAAATCCAGATGAAATAGAAAGTTTACATGGTTTAGAAATATCTATAGTAATATCGACAAAAGACAAAAAAGAGGGGATTGAATTTTTAAAATTATGCGGATTTTTATTTAAAAAACATGTTTAATAATTAGAAATTATAGTAAATGTAAATTACAAAAGATCTATAATTTTACATAGAGAATGATTAGCTTTTAGTTGGCGCAATTTTTTATTTTTTAAAATTTTTAATTCTGTATTTTAATTCATAACTAAACTTTGGCAAATTTTATTAATTTCTCTTAAATAAGCCATTTTATTTTTTAAATAAAAAAATTATTTTGGCTAAAATAAAGAATTTTATAAT
>JAGVFS010000056.1 GCA_020057535.1 Patescibacteria group bacterium | reverse complement strand
TTAATTCTGCATTCTTAATTTTTAATTCTGCATTCTTAATTCTGCATTAATTCAGTAATTTTCTTTTAAATTTCTTAAATTTACTTGAGATTCTAAAATAAAATCCAATGGCGGACGGTATGGATCAATATTAACTTTTAATAAAATTTTAATCAATTTCGCTTTTGTAACATCGACTGGGTTAGTAAGCGGAGGACTAGTCTCATTATAATTTTCATCGTAATAATAAAAAATTGGCTCATCTCCATTAGAAACATATTTGGCAATAGTAATAATTACTTCATTTGCTGGTTTGTATTCTATTGGATTATCAGAAGGAATAATTGTTCCTTTTTTGAATTCTTTATTATCTAAAAAATACCTTATTCTTTCTATTCGAGAATCTGCGTTACTATCACTATAAAAAACAACTGATTGATTTTGCGCGCTTTCAAGAGAAAAACTTCCTATTTCAGACGCTTCGGCAATATTTCTTAATTCTTTAATCATTATTTGTATCGCTCCTTGAGCATTTTGTTGAGCTTCTATTATTTGCGAAGTTTCTTGCCAAGATTTATAATTTTGAACAATAAAATCCATTAAAATAATCATTATTATAGCAAAAATTCCAATAGCCACCGTGACTTCAATAAAAGTAAACCCTTTATTGGTTTGTAATTGATAACTTTTTAGTTTTTTAGAAAACATAATAAAAAAATATTTTAATATTAAAACATTATTAAAATTCAAATCCCAAACTTTTAAATTACAAATTTAAAACGCCAAATTATAAATAATATCAAAATTCAAATGGGTTAATCTGTTATAATGTTTTATTGTTTCATTGTTTTTTTTACTCATTCTTTGATATGGGTATTTCTAATTTATTTGTTTTAGAAATATCAACTGTATCATTAAAAAATTGATAACCGGGCATATTAACTTCTACATTATATATTTCATCTTGCAAAGATGAAAAGAAAACTTGTCCAGGAATACTACATGCAGTGGTAAAACTTAAAAAAACATCTGAAAGAATTGGAGAATAATTCGTGTCTTGAGTGAAAAAAAAAGTTTTATACCTAAAATAACGATTATTATTATGAATAATATTTATCGCTGTGTTGCTATTTGTATAATAAGTATTTGATGTCCCATCTGGTCCTTTAAATTCCCAAGTAACTGGAGAAGGTATAGCGCTAGTAGCTATTTGTAATTTTAAACAATCAACTCCACAATTTGGCGTTTGCGCTCCAGGTTGCCAAAAAATATTTCCATAATTTACAGTAGAATTACCAACATCAAAAGTAGAAGAAACTAATTCTCCATAAACAGGATATGTTCCTGAATATCTCCAATTTAAAATAATTTTTTCTATAACCGGAGTTTTTTGCAAGTCATCGGTTCTTAAAATTGCTCTCCAACGAAGATCGTATCCTGAATTAATAAAATCATGTGATTGTCCCGGAGTAATTGGTTCAAAATGTACCCCACCATCAGCCGAAAGAAAAAGATCTATCGTTTGCCCATTTAATTTGCGTTGAATAGCAATTGTCGCTCGATCAATTATTCTATTAGTCGCACCATTAATTTTTAAAGATTGAACAACATCAGAAGAATGATATTTCTCGTTTTCATATTTCAATCTTACTTCATGCTCTTGAATATCCCATTCGGCTGTTGTTTGCGATATGTCTTCATAAATAGTATTTTCAAATTCTTCTCTAAATTGACCTGTTGGCTGTCCAATTAAAGGTAAAAGAGAAACCTCTCCTGGAACATTAATAACATCTATATTCCCATTGTCTGAAAAATATTTTGTTTGATCTATAAAATTTTCCTGTCCAGATTCTCCCTGCCAATCAGTTTGTCTAAGAGAACCAAATCCGGTAATTTTTACTTCATCATACCCTGTTTTATAAAGATGAACCTGAGCTCCAGATAAAGGTTGATTAGAACCAGCGTCTTTAACTGCCACTAAAAGATTATTTTCAGTTTTTGATTTTAAAATTAAATAAAAATCTTGAGTAGTATTAGGTTGAATTTCAAACGGTTGTAATGGATTAGTTCCTATTAAACTATAACTGGTTGATGTTGGAGAAATGAGACTTGCGATATAAGTATCCCATTCTAAATTATTATTAATAATAAATTTTCCAGCAGAATTTGTAATTTGATTTTGAGAGTATTTATAAACATTTGGATCAGCCCCAATTAATTTTAATCCTTGAAAATTAAAATTAGCGTTTCCAATTGATTGACAATTTTCATCAACGCTATAAATATTTAAACTGCTTAATTTATCAATAGAAAAACTAATACTTGTCACTAAATTTTCCACAACACTAACGTCTGATTTTATTGGATTTGGATTAGTTGGAGGATTAGAAGGTAAAGTATAGTCAGTTGAAAATCCCGCTTTTGTTACTTCAATGTGATATTTACCTAATGAAACAGGCAAACTAAAAAGCTGTAAAAGTCCTTCGTTATTAGTTTGAGCGTTAATTATTACATCAGGATCAACAGCGGTATTTTCTACATAAACAGACGCTTGCGGAACATCTATTCCGTTAGCGTCAAACACTTTAATAAAAAGCGTACCAGAATTAGACGCCGATTCCACCCCTTTGGGGCTAAAAGTAGAAACTAAAAATATTGGTTTGCCTAAAAATTTATTCCAACTAACTTTAACTTCCACTTTTTTATAATCGGATGGAGTAGTGTCATTAGGAATAATTCCATCAAAAGGATCATCAATATAAGTAGGAGTAATTTGAATTGTAAATTCAATTCCATTTTTAGTTATTATTTGAGAACTTGGAATCTCGCCATGCGGCCAACCTTTAGTTGTTCCAATGTTAGCGTAAGATAAATTTCTTAATATTTCCATTTGTTGATTAGCTAATTGAATAGCAATAATTTTCGCGCCGCTTGATCTTAATGTTTTATAAGCTATTTCAAACATTCCATAAATACTAAGCATAACAATCATTAAAATTCCAATTGTAACGAGAAGTTCGATTAATGAAAAACCTCTTAAAGGACATTTAATCTTTAACATAACATAAAAAAAACAAAAAAATAAAAAACACTTAAAATTAATAAAATTTTCAAATTTCAACTTCTTAAATTGCAAATCTTCGACGATATACTATTAGAATTTCAAAAAAATTATGTGATAATATCTATCAGAAGTCTGGCCTCTGGATACTAATAAATATATTCAATGTTTTTTATATTATTTTTTGTCTTAAAAAAGAAACCAAGGAGCAGCAATAATATTTTCAGTTAATTTTTCTTTTCTTTCTCTCATAGTAATAACTAAATTTGACAAATTTTATTAATTTCCCTTAAATAAGCCATTTTATTTTTTAAATAAAAAATTTTTTTAACTAAAATAAAGGATTTTACAATATTGTTTAAAATTTTTACCAAAGTTTAGTAAGTTAAATTTTTTCTTTTAAATAAATTTCTTTTATTTTTAAGTATCATTCTTTTTTATATTCTACATTCAGGACAAAAGATTGGCGTAAAGACTTTAATTTTTTCATAAAATTCAAAATCCTCTGGCTCTATTTGAAAATTTTGAGAACAATTTTGACATTGTTTAGTTTCTTGATTCGTAATCAAAATTAAAAAATTTAATTTTAGAAGTCCGACTTCTAAATGCGGAAGTCTCACTTCCGCACATTTCCGCGCATTTGATTATTATTTGAGTTAATTAGATGTTGACTAACGATACGTTAAGGTATATATATTGAATATATAATCTTAACATATGAAACTTACATAAGAATGCTACCACAACATTAGCAATAAGGCAAATAATCAAAGAAAGTGTTTTATCGGCTTATGCTTTGGCAAAAAAATACGGCATTAGTCAGACAACAG
>JAGVFS010000021.1 GCA_020057535.1 Patescibacteria group bacterium | reverse complement strand
GCATTTTTATGTAATTTAAGTTGCATATGTTCTGTATTTTATCACAGAACATATCGTAAGTCAACAATTTTATCCTATAATAAATTGTGGATAATCTTTGAATAAAAAATTTTGCTTTTTTTAAAAAAATATTTAAAATAAAAATTGCAAGGTCGAAAATATTTTTTTAAATTTATTAATTTTTAAATTTATTAATTTAATTTTTTATGAAAATAATTCCTTTAAATGATAGGGTAATCATAAAACCCACTCAAAAAAATGAAATCACTAAATCTGGCATTATTTTACCAGAAACAATTGACAAAGAAAAACCAGAACAAGGTGAGATAATCGCTGTTGGTCCAGGAAAACTTTTAGAGAACGGTCAAAGGGCTCAAATAGAAGTCAAAGTTGGAGACAGAGTTTTATTTACTAAATACAGTCCAAATGAAATAAAGGTTGATGATGAAGAATTTTTAGTTATCAACGAAAGCGATATCATGGCAATAATTAAATAAATAATTGATTTATAGTTTTAGATCTAAAAACAATTAACAACCTATAAATAAAATAATTCGCTGAAGGTAAATAAAATAATAAAAAACGCAAATATTAAAAATTAAAATGACAGTTTAAAATGTAAAATTTTTTTATCTTTGAATTTCATTTTAAATTTTACATTACATTGTTATTTTACATTTTGATTTTTTAACTTTTAACTTTTTATTATGTCTAAACAAATTTTATTTGACGAAAAAGCTCGTCAAAGTTTATTAAAAGGCGTTAACACATTAGCTAACGCGGTAAAAGTTACCTTAGGACCTAAAGGTCGTAATGTTGCTTTAGATAAAGGATTTGGTTCGCCAACTATTACGAATGATGGCGTGACTGTCGCCAAAGAAATAGAATTGGAAGATAAATTTGAAAATGTTGGCGCTCAGCTTCTTCAAGAAGTTGCGACCAAAACCAACGATGTTGCTGGAGATGGAACAACAACTGCGACAATTTTAGCTCAAAGTATAATTGCCGAGGGATTAAAAAATGTTACCGCTGGAACAAATCCAATGATTATAAAAAAAGGAATTGAAAAAGGAGTAAATGCGATTATTAAAGAATTAAAAGAAAAAATTTCCAAACCAGTTTCTAATCAAGAAGAAATAGAACAAGTCGCTGCTATTTCCGCAAACGACAAAGAAATAGGTAGGGTTATTGCCGAAGCCATGGAAAAAGTTGGAAAAGATGGAGTGATCACAGTTGAAGAAGGACAATCTTTTATTATTGAAAAAGAAGTGGTCGAAGGAATGCAATTTGATAAAGGTTATATTTCTCCATACATGATTACTGACGCAGAAAAAATGCAAGCAGAATTTAACAACGCTTCTATTTTAATTACTGACAAAAAAATATCTAGTATTAGCGAAATTTTACCTTTATTAGAAAAAATAGCCCAATCTGGCAAAAAAGATTTAGTAATTATTGCCGATGAAGTTGATGGAGAAGCCCTAACCACTTTGGTCATTAATAAACTTCGAGGGGCTTTTAATACCCTAGCCATTAAAGCCCCTGGATTTGGAGATCGCAAAAAAGAAACATTGGAAGATATTGCCATTTTAACTGGTGGTAAAGTGATTTCTGAAGAAATTGGATTAAAATTAGAAAATACTGAATTAGAAATGTTAGGCCAAGCTCGAAAAGTTATTGCTGACAAAGAAAATACAACTATTATAGAAGGCAAAGGCGATAAAAAAGATATTGATAATCGTGTAGCTCAAATTAGAAAAGAATTAGAAAAAACGACTTCTGACTTTGATAAAGAAAAACTTAAAGGAAGATTGGCAAAATTAACCGGCGGGATTGCGGTTTTAAAAGTTGGCGCGGTTACTGAAACAGAACAAAAAGAAAAACAACATCGAGTTGAAGATGCTTTAGAAGCGACTAAAGCGGCTGTTGAAGAAGGTATTGTTGTTGGCGGAGGGGTCGCTCTTTTAAGATGCATTCCTGTTTTAGATAAAGTTGAAGTAGAAGGAGAAGAAAAAATTGGAATTAATATTTTAAGAAAAGCGCTAGAATCTCCTTTGAGACAAATTGCCAAGAATGCCGGAAAAGACGATTCAATTGTTCTTGAAGAAGTTAAAAAATTAAAGGGAACCATGGGTTACAACGCCTTAACTGATACATATGAAGATTTAATAAAACAAGGAATTATTGATCCAACAAAAGTTACTCGTTCTGCTTTACAAAATGCGGCATCTATTGCTTCAATGTTATTAACAACTGAAGCGGTAATCACCGATCTCCCAGAAAAAAAAGGTTCTTGTTGCTCAACTGGTAATGGAATGGCCGGTGGAATGCCAGGTGGCATGGGTGGCGGAATGGGAATGGATTATTAAAATCAAAAAAACACTAAAATGAAAATATAAAAACAAAAAAAATAAAAACAATCTAGTCGTTTAGATAGATTGTTTTTATTTATATTTATTTTTTTTAATTTAGATATCCAATGTCTAAATTAAAAATTTGTATTTTTAAAAAAAAAGAGTATTCTTTTTATAAAAATAAATATCAAAATTTAAATATCAAAGATAGAAAAGGATAATTAGCGATTAGTTACAGAGTATTCACCTATAGGTTGCTTTTGTTGTTTAACGTTTTAGCTTTGAAATTTAAATTTTGTAAAAATTTTTCCTAAATTTTATTTATCTTAAAATATGTCTCAAGGGTTTTGGGAGGAATTAAAAAAACCTTTTTTTGTTTTAGCGCCAATGCACGACATCACCGATATTGCTTTTAGACAAATGTTTATTAAATATGACCGACCGGATGTTTTTTATACTGAATTTGTTTCTGTGGATGGGCTTTGTTCTTCTGGTAAAGAAAAATTATTATTATCTTATTTAAAATTTGAAAAAAACGAAAAACCAATTGTCGCGCAAATTTTTGGGTCTAAACCAGAAAATTTTTTTAAAGCCGCAAAAATAATCAAATCGCTTAACTTTGATGGTATTGACATTAACATGGGTTGTCCAGATAAACAGATAGAAAAACAAGGAGCTGGAGCGAGTTTGATGAAAAATTTTAACTTAGCGCGAGAAATTATTCGAGCGACAAAAAAGGGAGCAGATCAATTACCAGTCTCAATAAAAACTAGAATTGGTTATAATGAAAATATTTTAACAACTTGGCTACCTGAACTTTTAGCTGAAAAGCCGGCAGCAATCACTATTCATGCCAGAACAAGAAAAGAATTATTTTCTTTACCAGCTCACTGGGAAACAATTAAACAAGCGGTAAAAATTGCAAAAAAAAGCAAAACTTTAATTATTGGCAATGGCGATATAACAAATCTTAAAGAAGCTAAAGTCAAAATTAAAGAAACGGACGTTGACGGAATAATGATTGGCCGAGCGGCCATTGGCAATCCTTGGATATTTAATTCTAAAAACAGAATAACCATTTTACCTAAAGAAAAAATAATAGCCCTCAAAGAACATATTTGCTTATTTAATAAATATTTTTCTAAAACAAAAAAATTTATTGTTTTAAAAAAATATTTTAAAGGTTATCTTAATGGTTTCCCTGAAGCAAAAACAATTCGAATGAAACTTATGGAAACAAAAAATTCAAAAGAAGCTATAAAAATTATTAATCAATGTCAAAAAATTTTAAATTAAATTTTAAATTTTAATTATGAAAAAAATATTATCTTGCAGTCTTTTAATTGCAGGCGTTAATTTATTTTTTGTAAAACAAGCATTGGCTGTTTGTCCGGTTTGTACAATTGCTATTGGCGCTGGAATTGGATTTTCAAGATGGTTAAAAATTGACGACACAATCACCGGTCTTTGGATTGGCGGTCTTATTGTTTCTTTAATTATTTGGACAGAGGGTTGGTTTAACAAAAAAAATATTCATTTCAAAGCAAGAACCGTGACAACAATCACTACATATTATTTATTAATCATTGTTCCTCTTTTTTTTACTGGAATTTTAGGAAATCCAAAAAATAATGTTTTGTGCTTTTGTCATTTCTATTTAGATAAATTATTATTAGGAATAATTATCGGTAGTTTTGCTTTTTGGCTTAGCAT
>JAGVFS010000054.1 GCA_020057535.1 Patescibacteria group bacterium | reverse complement strand
CAGATGTAAAATTAATCTAAAAATTCATTTAAATATTCTTTTTTATTCATTTTTTGAATAGCAAAACCAGTATGCACGATAACGTAATCATGTTTTTTTACATCTGGCGTTAATAAAATGTTAATTTCTTTTTTAATTCCATTAAAATTAACCAATGCAAAATCACCATTAATAGAAATAATTTTTCCAGGAAAAGCTAGACACATAATTTAGTAAAAATTAAAACTCAAATATCAAATGTCAAAACTTAATAATTTTATCCGTCAATTAAGGGATTAATTTTTCAAAAATCTTTTTCATTTTAATTGAATCTTGCCATGTTACTGGAGATTCGGAAATTATTGAACAATTAATTTTTCTTTTTAAAATTTCTTTTGCTAATGGTAAAAATAAAACTGAGGCACCCATATTAAGATGTTTTCGTTCGCCTTTTAATGTCCATTCAATGCCTGAAAAATGAAAATGATAAAATTTTAATTTTAAAGTTTCTAATTTATCCAACGCTTCTGAATAATTTAATTTACCTTGCTCTCTTGCTTGTAAATGGGCAAAATCAACACACAAACTACATTTTGTTTCTTTTGCTAATTTAATTACTTCATCTAAACTTCCTAATGCGGAATATTTTCCTGTTGTTTCCGGCGCTAACTGTGTATTGAATTTATTTTTTGTAATAATCTCTTGCATTTCTAAAATAGATTTTTTTGTTATTTCATAAACTTCTTGTTTTTGATAATTCCCAAAAAACGCTGGATGAAATACAACATAAGATGCGCCTAAATAATGCGCGCGTTCGCAAGATGTTAGGATTCTTTGTTGCGACTGTTTTCTTTTTATTTTTTCTTTTGACGCAAGATTGATCCAATACGGTGCATGAACGCTTAATTGTATATTCATTTCTTTTGCTATTTTTCCAATTTCTTTTGATTGCTGATTATTTAAATAAATATTATGCGTAAAAGCTATTTCAATCGCTGTTAATCCAAAAGAATGAAATTTTTTTAAATTTTCCACGGCTTTTTTGTATCCTCCTAAACCAGCAGGTCCTAAAAATATTTTCTGCATTTTATATTAAAAAAAACTTTGACAAAAATTCTGAACAATATTATAAAATTCCTTTATTTTAGCCAAAATAATTTTATTTAAAAAAATAAATGGTTTATTTAAGAGAAATTAATAAACTTTTGTCAAAGTTTAGTTAATTAAAAAAATAAAAATTTAAACGTAATTTGCATTCTAATTTTTTTCTTATTTTACTTTTAGATTTTGTTTTCGCAGGCGAATATTCTTAGGGGTAATTTCTAAATATTCATCTTCGGCTATAATTTCTAATCCACGCTCTAACGTTAATTCCATTGGCGCAGTTAATTGAATGGCCATATCCGATCCCGAAGCTCTCATATTTGTAAGTTGTTTACCTTTAATTGGATTAACTACCATATTATAACCCTTTGCAGTGTTACCAATAACCTCGCCTTCATAAACATCAACATTTGGATTGATATATAAAACTCCGCGATCTTGAAGATTAAAAAGAGAATATGCCAATGCTTTGCCAGTTTGTCCAGAAATCATAGAACCAACGCTATGTTTTTCAATCTCGCCAGCATATAATTTAAAACCAATTGCTTCGCTGCATAAAATCCCCTCTCCTTTAGTATCTATAATAAATTCTCCACGATAACCCAAAAGTCCACGAGTCGGAATTTGAAAAATTAATCTAATATGACTTTGCTCTGGTTTTATTTCTAACATTTCTCCCTTTCTTTTAGCCATTTTTTCTATAATACTTCCGACAAATTCTTGTGGTGTGTCAATTGTTACCTCTTCAAATGGCTCGTGTTTAACGCCATTTATTTCTTTTATAATCGCTTGTGGCTGTGAAACTTGAATTTCAAATCCTTCGCGCCGCATATTTTCCAACAAAACAGCAATATGTAATTCGCCACGACCGTAAACTTTATAATATTCAATGGGCGAAAAATCTATTTTTAAACCAACATTAATTTCCAATTCTTTTTCTAAACGTTCTTTAATTTGACGATTAGTGATAAATTTTCCTTCTTTGCCGGCAAAAGGAGAATTGTTAACTAAAAAATTTAAACAAATTGTCGGCTCGTCTATTTTAATAATTGGCAAATTCTCTTGGTTCGTGTCAGCACAAACTGTATCGCCGATATAAATTTCCGGCAATCCAGCTATCATTATAATATCGTTACCTGTTGTTTGTAACACTTCTTTTCTTTGTAAGCCTTCAAAAGTAAATAATTTAGAAACACAGCCAGAAATAATTTTATTAGATTGTTTTTTGATAAAAACCCTATCCCCTTTTTTTATTATTCCTTGATAAATACGACCAATACCCAAACGACCCAAATAATTATCATACGCTAAATTAAAAGATTGAAACACAAATGGCAATTTTTCTTCAACTTTTATTGGTAAAACTTTTTCTAAAATTATATCCAAAAGAGGGGTGAGATCATTAGAATCGTCGTCTAATTTTATTTTAGCAATCCCCTGTTTAGCAATTGAATAAACAGTAATAAAATCCAATTGTTCGTTATTAGCTCCTAAATCCATAAAAAGTTCCAAAATTTTTTCATGAACCCATTCCGGTCGAGCGGCTATTTTATCAATTTTATTAATAACAACAATCGGTTTTAATCCCAAAGCCAATGATTTTTTTAAAACAAATTTAGTTTGAGGCATTGGCCCTTCTTGCGCGTCAACAATTAAAAGCACAGAATCAATGGAACGCAAAACTCGCTCTACTTCTGAACCAAAATCCGCATGACCTGGAGTATCAACGATATTAATTTTAGTTTCTTTATAAAAAACAGAAGTGTTTTTAGAATAAATTGTAATACCTCGCTCTTGTTCTAAAATATTAGAATCCATACTCACAGAATCATCAATAACCATCTTAGTTTGACGCATTAACGCATCGGTTAAAGAAGTTTTTCCATGATCAACATGAGCAATAATGGCGATATTTCTAATTTCCATACAAAAATAATTAACAAGCTAGTTCATAATTCCCATTTAGGGACTAAAATAAACAAATAATCACTAATTATAAATTTATTTTGCTTTTTTTTAATTAAAATAAATAAATATTTTTCATTATTTGCTTAAAAATATTATAATATTAGACAACTTTATATTGTCTAACAATAAATTGTTTTTGGTAAGTTAGTGTTTTAATAATTTATTAAACTTATTAATGTCTTTTATTTTAAAAAATTTTTTAAAATAAAATTTAAGCTCATTAAGCTTATTCTAATTAAATTTAAAGTAAAGTCAATATATTACAT
>JAGVFS010000053.1 GCA_020057535.1 Patescibacteria group bacterium | reverse complement strand
TTTTTCCAGCTTCAGATTTTTTTTCTTCTTGTTTTTTTTCTTCTTGTCTTTCTGTTTTAATATTTTTATTTTGATTTTGAATTTTGACATTTGAGTTTTGTGTTTGTTTTATGTTTTGATTCTGCTCTTCGTGCAATGAAGGCGTTTTGTCATTGAGGTTTAGAATTTTATTGGACATTGGGGTTTGAACATTAGAATTTAAAATTCTTATATCTTTTTGAAATCTTGGCAATACTCTATATTCTTCTCCAAGTTGACTTACAATCCCCGTGACTTCCATTTGATCCCCTTTTTGCATTCTTGATTTTTCAATTTTTGTCGATTCTTTGATATAAATTTTAATTTTCTTGTTTGTTTCATCAGCGAGATAAAAAGTATTGCCTAATGTTTCTATTACTTCTCCTTTTACTTTAATTAAAAAGCCTTCTGTGTTTTCATTAATTTCATTAATTGTTATTTCTTCTAAATTAATCGGTTGATTTTTTTGTAAAATTTTAATATCTTCTTTTGAAGATAGATTAATTCTTGCTTCGTTTTGATAAGAAGAAAGAGAACCTTGAATTTCTATTTCATCGCCTAAATTTAATTCTGGAAAATCTTTGTCATACAAATAAACCTGAATACCAGAACCAGAGAGATAAAAAATTTGCGAACCCAAAATTCCAGGAACACAAGAAACAACCCCCTTTATTTTTACTTTTGCGCCCTTTTCCATTTTTCTAACTTCTTTTAAAGATGTTAATGTAAATGGCGCAGCCACAAGAGTCGCGCCTACTTGATTTTTTGTTTTATTATTTTTTTGTTCTTGTGTTTTTTCTTCTTGAATTTTAGCATTTTCTTTTCTTAATTTATCTTTTTGTTCTTGTATTTTATTGTTCTCTTGATTTTCTTTTACTAATTCATAGTTCTTAATTTTTAATTCATTTTCATTTTGGTTTTGAATTTTGACATTTGAGTTTTGAGTTTGTTCTTGTGTTTTAGTATTTTCTTTCCTTAATTCATCTTTTTGTTCTTGTGTTTTTATGTTCTCTTGATTTTCTTTTACTAATTCATAGTTCTTAATTTTTAATTTATTCTTTTCTCCAGGCGTTAACAATTCTGTCCATTCCCATTTTCCATTTTCCATTCGCGAATAAGATTGCTCCTGTTTTGCTTCTTGATAAAAAACCTCTGATTTAAGCTGATTATTTGGATCAAATAATCTTACTCTGTCTTGATTATTATTTAAAATAATTCCAGTTTGTTTTCTTTTCAAAACTAAATAACTTTGTTTAAAAATAAACGTATTTAAAGGAATGGCATACCTCTCGCTTCCTTGTTCTTGATCATCTAAAATCCAATTTGATAAATTTACATCCTCATTGCCTTGATTAAAAAATTCAATCCATTCTTCTGTGTCGCTTCTTATTGGATTAGGTAAAATTTCATTGATAATAATTTGATTTGAATAAACTGGCGTGGAATAACCATAACTAATGCGGGGGGTATTTTGGTTTTGTGTTTTTAAATCTTCTTGTTTTTGTGTTTCTATGTTTTTATATCCTTTTGTTGAATTAATCGTTATTTGCCAGTCATCTTTATCAATGTTCGTGTCTTTGCCGTCTGGAAATCTAATGATTGATTGACCTTGATTTGGCAAAAGCGCATTGTCTGAAATATTTTTATCATCCCATTTTCCATAACTCATTTGATCGACAATAACTCCATCTTTGTTTTTTAAAAAAATAATATCGCCATCATTATTTAAACTTCCTTTTGGATCTTCAATTATTAAAAAATCTTTTGCTTTAATAACGCCGACTAAAATTGTTTTTTGATTCGCGCCTTCTTCAATTGTCCAGCCACTAATGTCTATTTCTTGATCTGTAAAATTATATAATTCAATCCATTCTTTTTTATTTTCCAATGTATTTGGGACAATTTCATTTATTACCACGCCAGTTGTTAGTTGAGGAATAATTAACGCTAATTTTAATTTTTGTTGAGGTTTAACCTCTAAATACGGAGATTGAATCTCCAAATATTGATTTTTTATTCCAGGGGTTGGCGTTTGCCACTGCCAATTTTGATCATTAATTTTTGTATAACTTTGTCCCTTTGGAGCGTTTAAATAAATTGGAGTGGAAAAAATAATTTCATCTTTGTTGTTTAAAAGTTCAACTGAATCTTGATCGTCGTTTAAAATAATTTTTGGACTTATATCTTTTCTATTATAAACAACTAAAAAATTTTTTGCTTTTATTTTTGTTTGTTCTGGAAAAATATACGTTGTTATCGCGCCATGAGAGTCTCTTAATTTCCAACCCTCTAAATCTATTTCTTGATCATTTGGATTAAAAAGTTCAATAAATTCATCAACGCTTTCTGTTTCTGGTTTAGGTAAAATTTCATTAATGATAATTTGAAATTGCTCTTGATTGTTTTTTTGCTCTTGTGTTTTTACATTTTTATGTTCTTGTGTTTCTTTGCTAACTGCCAAAGTGTATTCAATTTTTTCATCTTTAATTATTTTTTTATAAGTCATTATTGATTCTGTTATTTCTGTTTTTTTGTCGGCGTAATCAACAAACATATGATATTCTCCGTCCTTTGTCGCATTAAGTTCCACTTTATATTCTCCATTTAAAGGATTTGAAATATAGACCATTTTTACTCCATTTGAATCTGTTGTTCCTTGATATTTCGCGTTTGGAATTTCGTTTATTTCTTTTGTGATTATTTTTCCATCCGGAGCGATTATTTTTACTTTGACTGGCGAAGCAAAAAAGAAAACCATTTCTTCGTTATATT
>JAGVFS010000025.1 GCA_020057535.1 Patescibacteria group bacterium | reverse complement strand
CGAGTATGCCCCGCAACTGAGCTCTATTATTAGGCTAAAAGGAGACGATCTATAATGAAAGAATATATTCAGGTTTTTACGATCACTAAAAAAAAAGAAGATATAGAAAAAATAGCTAAAACGTTGATAAAAAAGAGACTGGCCGGATGTATTCAAATAGTCGGACCTATTGTAGCGTCTATTAGTGGAAAGGCAATATGGAAATGACAGGAGAATGGCTGTGTGTTTCATTAAAAGCAAGAAAACGCTTTATGACGAACTCGAGA
This sequence comes from Patescibacteria group bacterium, assembly GCA_020057535.1. Lineage (GTDB taxonomy): Bacteria > Patescibacteriota > Patescibacteriia > UBA2591 > PGYQ01 > PGYQ01. The sequence goes on along the minus strand of JAGVFS010000025.1, from coordinate 8,750 downwards.
AGGTGATTAAAGAGGTACATTCATATAAGAACACCAGAGATAATCGCTGTGCCTATTATCAGTGGTAGTAAAGACTATTTGGGATGGCTTAACAATGAACTTAAGAAATAAAAAAGGAGTGGTCGGGCACTCTGCGGTTGCTTCGCAACCTTGCCCTTCGGGTCATCCAATAGAGGATAAAAGATTTTATTACGTTTTACTCAAACTGCCTTTCATAGGGGATGTTGTTGAGTTCTTTAATTAACTTTTTGACAAGAACATTAAATGAAACTAATATGAAGCTTCCAAAAAATAATTACGAGCTCACAAAATTTTTTAAAAACGCAAGAACTCCAAATGTTTATGAATTTTGCGGTGAATATTTTGTTGATATGTTAACCGTGCTTCCGAGTCTCAGGAAATTTTCGCATCGCAAAGTTTTCTATATTGAAAATGATAGGGCGCTAGGTTATAATCTACTTTTTACAAATAAAATATGGGGACACTTTTTTCTTGAAGATGGAATTTGCGCAGAAATAGATTCATCAAAGGTCGTAGTAATAAATTATGATAGATTGGAAAATTCGTTTATTTCTAACAGAATCAGGGATTATGTAAAATGCATAGATGATACCTTATATATTGGACGGTTTAATTATTTGTTTATGGGAAAACCCCAGTTTTTGGGATACTTTTCTTTAACAAAGGTAAAGTGAATATGTCATTAAGCGACATCTTCCAACGTGAGATTAAAATAAAAATTAAATAAAAAAAAAGGGGGGGGTTGCGCATATGAAAGGCATTATTTTTTACTATTCAAATTCTGGCAACACAAAATTAGCTTGCCAGTATATCGTGAAAAATATCAAAAATATTGAAATCGATCTTTTTGATATGGTTAAAGATGACATTCCTGATTTAAATGATTATAATATCGTTGGCTTTGCTGCTTTCGCAGATATTTGGGGGCCATCAAAATTAGTCCAGACTTTTATAGAAAAATTACCTCAACAGGATAATAAATTTGCCTTCGTATTTAATACCTATGGTTTTATTAGTGGCAAAACACTCAAAATTCTTGATAAATGGGTTACTGCCAAAGATTTCGAAGTAATCGCTGGACATTCTCTTCATACCCCAGAAAGTTATCCGCCAATGATTGCTAGTGGTAAAGGTTATAAGCAAGCCCCTAGTAAAAAGGAAATGAATGAATTTAACAATTTCGTTTTCGAATTGAACCGATTTTTTTATCTTCTTAATAAAGGTAAAGAAATTCAAAAAAAGAATATAAGTATTGGTTTATTAAATAGTTTATTGCCAATGATTCCTCGCGCTATAGCACGAAAAAATATGGGAGAAAAATATATTGACGAGGCGCTTTGCACAGAATGCGGCACTTGCGAAAAAATATGTCCATATAAAGCAATTAAACTTAATCCGAAACCTATTTTTGATATGAATAAATGTTATGGATGCTGGGCTTGTTATAATCATTGTCCCAATAAAGCGATTTACACCAAAAAGTATCGGGGAATTGGCCACTATCCAAAACCTAATAGTCAATTGAAAGAAAAATTAAAAGTCTAATTAGTGATGTGTCGCCTAACAGCGGATAAAAGGTTTTGTTACGTTTCGCCCAAACTGCTTTTGATAATTTTTATCCGCAAAACGTTGGTCAAAATGCCAGCCAAGTTTTTTTAAAAAGCCAAATTTTATTTTTTATAAAAAATTTGATATCATAAACTTATGATGAATAAAAAATTTTTTTATAGAATTTTAATTATTTTTGGAATAGTGATTATTGGAATTGGTTTGCTTGGATATTATTTATTGGGATATTATGCTAAATATTATTCTGAAAAATTAGAAAAAATTATTAATTTTGAAGAATGTATTAAAGCTGGAGGAGGTATTAATGATTATCATTATCCTCGAACATGTTATGACCCTTATGGTTATGGAAAGATGTTTGTAGAAGAAAATAGTAAAGGACAAATTCAAATTAAAGATAACCTTAGGCTAACCTATAATATTGGAGGTTGCGAAGATAAAAAAGAAGAGGAATATACAAAGACAAAAGAGACAGCAGAAAAAACAGAGGCTAAAATAATTGACGGTTTTCTTAATTTAACCTTTCCATTCAATTATCTTTGTTGCGCTAAATTAAAGGTTTATTTAGATGAAGTAATATCTCATCCATTTCCTTCTAAAGATATAACTGAACCCACAACTGAACCTACAACTGTTAAATTAAAAATAAAAAATGAAGGGGAGATGTGCAAATGTATCTGTGACTACAAAATTGATGCTCAAATTGGCCCACTTGGAAAATGGGGCATATTTGATGTAGGAAATTATCTTATTCAACTTTATGGAGTTGAGTTTGAAAATCAAAAACCAGAGCTTCTTTGGGAAAAGAATTTTTCAATACCTAAAGAAATTAAAGATGCTCAATTACCAAATCCAGCTTCGGTTTATTGTCTAGAACAAAACGGGAAATTAGAGATTAGAAAAGATAAAGATGAAAATGAATATGGGGTTTGTATTTTTACAGATGGAAGTAAGTGCGAAGAATGGGCATTTTTCAGGAACGAATGCAAAAAAGAAGTAGCCAAAAGGTTAGTGAAGTTGTATTATTATAATCCCAAATTAGATAAAGATGAATGCAGTAAAAAAGGCTTAGTTTCAGTTGAAAGAATGATTCCAATAACCCAAACACTAATTCAAGATACTATTAAACTTTTGCTTTCTGGTAAACTCACCAAAGAAGAACAAGTTCAAGGAATTAGCGCCGAATATCCATTAGAAGGATTGTTACTAGAAGAAGCTTCGCTTAAAAATGGAATTTTGACACTTAAATTTAATGATCCTAATTATAAAACTAGTGGAGGTTCTTGTAGAGTAGGAATTCTTTGGTCTCAAATTGAAGCCACCGCTAAACAATTTTCCGAAGTTAAAGAAGTTTATTATTTGCCAGAAGAGGTTTTTCAGCCTTAATTAAAAGAGAAATATTTTTAATCAAAAATTATGATGAGAAAAAACAAAATAGCTATATTAGGAATAATTCTACTTTCCTTTATCATCAGTATTTACTTTTATCCTCAAATGCCAGAGAAAATAGTTTTACATTGGAATGATCAAGGACAAGTAGATAATTATATATCAAAATTCTGTGGGTTATTTTTGATGCCATTTATACTTGCTGGATCTATTATATTTTTAGTTGCTCGTCCGAGAATAGCATTGGAAGCACAAACTGAAAAATTTAGAAAATATTACGATGAATTTATTATCTTGTTTTTTGTTTTTATGCTTTTCGTTTACTGGAATATGGGAATCAAAATAAGTCCCAATGTAATTCTTCTAATTGGACTCGGAATTTTATTTTTCTATATTGGCATCCTTTGTGAAAATGTAAAAAGAAATTGGTTTATAGGAATCAGAACTCGTTGGACTTTAAGCAATGAGGTCGTCTGGGATAAGACACATAAAATCGGTGGAAAATTATTTAAGGTTGCTGGGGTTATTGCACTTTTTGGAATCTTTTTTCAGAAATACGCTTTATTTTTCATTCTTGTTCCAGTAATTTTAGTCACTGCCTATACAATTATTTATTCGTATGTTAAATATCAAAAGGAGATGAAATAATGATGCGTCCTGATTTTAAATAAAAAGTAGAAATTATTGAAGTTGAACTTTAATAGAATTTAAATTCTAATAGAAAAAAATATTTAACTTTATTTTATTTAAAAAACATAAATAAAAAACATTAAAAATAATGTTTTTTATTTTTTAATTTTATTTTTACATTTTTACTTTTTATACTTTTTTATGATTGTAAAAAAATTTAAAATAAAAAAAATTCGCAAACGAAATGGGCGAATTGTTGAATTTAATCAGGAAAAAATTACTCAAGCTATTGAAAAGGCAATTATTGTCGTTGAAGGAAAAGATGGAAAACAATCAAAAAAACTATCCGATAAAGTATTAACCATTCTCGAATATCAATTTGATTCAAAAATTATTCCAACAGTTGAAGAAATTCAGGATGTAGTTGAAAAAGTTTTAATTAAAGCCGGGCTGGTTGATGTGGCAAAATCTTATATTTTATATAGAAAAGAACGAGAAAAAATGCGTGAGATGGGTGGAATAATGATGGATATTAAGAAAATTATAGATGATTATTTAAAACAAGAAGATTGGAGGGTAAAAGAAAATGCCAATATTGGTTATTCATTTGGAGGCTTAATGCTCCATATCTCTGGTTCTGTTATCGCTAATTATCTTTTAGAAAATATTTATTCAACAAAAATCACCAAAGCCCACAAAGAAGGAGATTTGCATTTGCATGATTTATATATGGGATTAAACGCTTATTGCGCTGGCTGGAGTTTACGACAATTGCTTTTACAAGGATTAGGGGGTGTAAAAAATCGAATAGAATGCGCGCCACCTAAACATTTAGAAACTCTTTTAGGACAAATGGTAAATTTTTGGGGAATTTTGCAAAATGAATGGGCTGGAGCTCAAGCCTTTAGTTCTTTTGATACTTATTTAGCCCCCTTTGTTAGGGCAGATAATTTAACTTATAAACAGGTAAAACAAAATATTCAGAAATTTATGTTTAATATAGCGGCACCTTCAAGATGGGGCGCTCAGACACCATTTACTAATTTAACTTTTGATTGGACAGTGCCTGAAGATTTAAAAAACGATCCAGTAATTATTGGTGGTAAATTACAAGAAACAACATATTCAGATTATCAAAAAGAAATGGATATGATTAACAGGGCTTTTATTGAAGTGGCCATAGAAGGGGATAATGTTGGTCGGGTTTTTACTTTTCCAATTCCTACTTATAATATTACAAAAGATTTTAATTGGGATAGTTCAAATGCAAATTTACTTTTTGAAATGACAGCTAAATACGGATTACCATATTTTCAAAATTTTATTAATAGCGAGTTAAAACCAACAGACGTAAGAAGCATGTGTTGTAGATTACAAATGAATCTTAATCAATTGCGAGCAAAAACTGGAGGGCTTTTTGGTTCTGGTGAATCAACTGGTTCGGTTGGAGTCGTTACAATAAATATGCCGCGAATTGGTTATTTGGCAAAAACCAAAAAAGATTTTTTTGATCGATTAACCGAAATAATGAATCTAGCAAAAGAATCTTTGGAGATTAAAAGAAAAGTTGTCACTCATAATTTGAATAATGGATTATTTCCTTATACTAAAAGATATTTAGGAAATTTAGATCATCATTTTTCCACTATTGGACCGATGGGAATGAATGAGGCTTGTTTGAATTTTTTAGGCAAGGATAAAGGAATAGCCAGCAAAGAGGGAAAAGAATTTTCTTTAGAAGTTTTGGATTTTATGCGAGAAAAATTAAAAGAATTTCAAAAGGAAACTGGAAATATTTATAATCTTGAGGCCACTCCAGCTGAAGGTACTTCTTATCGTTTGGCTAAAATTGATAAAAAAGAATATCCAAAAATAATTACTGCCGGGGAAAAAATTCCTTACTATACTAATTCAACTCATTTGCCGGCAAGTTATACTGATGATATTTTTGAAGCTTTGGATTTTCAAGATGAATTACAATGTAAATATACTGGAGGTACGGTGTTTCATGGATTTGTTGGAGAAAAAATGCCTTCAGTTGAAGCAACTAAAAAATTAGTTAAGCGAATTGCTGAAAATTATCGTTTGCCATATTTTACGATTACTCCAACTTTTAGTATTTGTCCTAATCATGGCTATATTTCTGGTGAACACTTTAAGTGTTCGCAATGTAAAAAAGAATGCGAGGTTTATTCCAGAGTAGTTGGTTATATTAGACCAATACAGCAATGGAATGCGGGAAAACAAGAAGAATTTAAGAATAGAAAAGAATATAAAGTTTAAGAAATTAAAAAATTAAATTATAAATTTTAAATTAAAAATTTAATTTATTCGTGTTAAAAATTTACAATTGATTTTATTCTTATTTTTATTTTTTTCATGTTTTATTCTATTCAACAAGACAAACGATATATTTGGACAATTATTTCCACTTTAATTGTCATTGGTTTAGCTTTCAATCTTTTTTTGTGGCAAATAAGATTTTTAGGGTTGATTTTTTTGATAGTTTTTTTTGTTATCAATGGGCTTTGGTTGGGGCAGATTTTAAAAAAAATTTTATTTGCTAAAGAAGACGCATATTTTTGTGTTTTGCAATATAGAAGGATAGAAATTTTTTCTTTTCTTTTTGGCATTTTATTATTAATTTATTTAATCGGTTTCTTGGGAGTAATTTTTTTAATTTTTTATAAATTTTCCATAGTTCAAATTCCATTAATTTTTGGGATTTTAACCTTAATTATCTCTTTTTTAATTCATCGCAATGTTTTTACTCGGTTAGAAAATTCCGTCATTCATAATGGAGATAAAATAGATAATTCAGTTTCTAATAAAAGAGGAAAGATAAAATTTTCATCCTTTTTAAGGAGGTTTGCTTGTCATTCAGTGGACAATGTAATTGTAGATAAATTTTCTTTTAAAAAAACATGGAAATATTTATTAGGATTATTTTTTTTATTTTTAGTTGGTTTATTTTTGTTGTGTAGTGTTCGAACTGAGAATTATATTCAATCGCCATGGGATGTGATTCCTAAAATATATTTATATGTTTATTTAATAGCAACTTTAATAGTTGTTTTTTTAATTTTTTCTAAACAAAAAATTAGTTTTGTTCTTTTTGTTATCATCTTACATTCATTTTTACTTCATGCTTATTTACCGATAGTTTATAAAGCGGGGTTTGGAGAAAACAAATGGAAACATTTAGGAATTGAAAAACAAATATTAAGCGTTGAGAAAAATTTTGCGCCATCGATAGAAAATAAAAATGGAAGCGCTAACCAATGGGTTTTGACAATTTTTTTAAGTAAAATTTTGAATATTGATATTTTTTGGGTAGATCTTTTGCTTTTATATTTACTTTGGTCAATTTTTATTCCTTTGATTTTTTTTGAATTAGCTAGATTTTTATTTCAAAGTTTTAAAGGACCGCCCACTTTTATTAAAACCGCTTCCTTTACCAAAATAACCATGAAGATCAAGTCGATAGACAAGTCAGATGATAAATTAGATGATGAAAATGTTTATTGTAAAAAACAAAGATTTTTATTATTAACAGCTTTTTTACCTTCATTATTTTTTTCTTTTCAAGTTTATGGCAGTGTAACGACGTCAGTGGCTTTGGTGTATCTTTTCTTTTTCTTTGTTTTACTTTTCTGGTTGGATTATTTAGTCACAAAACAAAAAATATCTTTAATTGCGGCAATTATTTTAAGTTTATTAACGTTTTTTGGATATCAAATTAATTTTTTTGATTTGTTTGGATTAATAACGCAAAATAGTCTTTATCAGGACAAAGAGAATATTCAAAATTTTGCTTTATTTTTTTCTGAACATCTTTTAATAATAATTAATTTTTGTATTTTTTCTTTTATAATTTTAGGAATTTTTAAAATTAAAAAAATACCCAATCAAAAAGTTGGTTATTTTTTAATAATTGGTTTTTTTATTTTAGGATTTTTAGAAATTTTTAGTAAAAATATTGAATTGGGTATTATTTTTTTTACAATTTTTCTTTTATCTTGGGGAATCTATTGTTTTTTAAATTTAGAATCAGAATGGTTAATAGAAAAACAAAAAATTATAATTATTTGTTTTTTCTTAGCATTTAGCTCAACTGTTGTTTACGCTTCAGGGCCTAGCTTGCAAAATTCTGTGACATTTGACGATTTAAAAGTAGCTGAATATATTTGGCAGGAAATTCAAAACAATCCAAAAGAATTAGGACATCCGTGTATTTTGGCTGATAAAAGATTTCTTTTGGCATTAGAGGCAATTTCTGGACGGAATGTTATTCAGGGTGGATTTTTAAATAAAAATCAAAAAAATGGGGAGCGACTTTTTAAAAACATAACAGAAAATTTTTCAATCAGACATATAGAAATAGCGACCGAAATAACTCAATCATTAAGTTGTTATTTAATTGTCAAAGAAGGGCAATTTAAAAATTTAAATGTTAATAAAGATATTAAGGACATATTAGAAAATTACGAAAAAATTGGAAAAAATTATATTTTTCGTTATGAAATAAATGTATTTTAATTTTTTCTTAAAGTTCAACCTTGTTAAATTTGTTTTGCAATTATTTAACAGAAATTTTTCCTATACATTTATCCCTTATAAATTATTAATTTGGCGAGGGATTTAGAAATTGATTTTTTGTACAAGGGTTTATTTATTTAATTGACAAAATTATTAAAATAGGTTTTATTAAAACTAATTTCCAATTTTATTTTATTTTTATTTTATTTTTTTATTCAAAGAATAATTCTTTGATTGAATTTTAATATTTTTTTATGAAGAAAAAAATTATGAGTATTCTTAAAAAGAGCGTAGCTATTTTATTAATGGTTGCCATAATTATGCCGAGCAGTCTTTTTGTTTTTTCTGGAAACATTCCAGAAGTTAATGCTGGCAATGGAGAGGATAGTAAATTTCAACTCGGTCCAGAAACTCAAATTACTTCTAATTCTAGTGTGAAATATAATTTAGCTATTTATGGAGACAAAATAGTATGGAGAGATTATAGAAATGAAAATTTTGATATTTATATGTATGACCTTTCAACAAAAAAAGAAACTCAAATTACTTCTGATTTAAACAATCAAGGTTCTCCTGCTATTTATGGAGATAAAATAGTTTGG
>JAGVFS010000078.1 GCA_020057535.1 Patescibacteria group bacterium | reverse complement strand
CGCCTGAAGTTAATCCAGTTCCTTCGATAAATGAACCAACTCCAGCGCCTGAAGTTAATCCAGTTCCTTCGATAAATGAACCAACTCCAGCGCCTGAAGTTAATTAAGTTATTTAATAAAACAGAACTCTTAAGAAACAAAAAACTCCTTGAATAAAAAAACAAGGAGTTTTTTGTTTCTTAAAATTTTTTATTATTTTAAATACAAAATTAAAGGAATAATCCAATAATTAACAAAGCCACAATATTTAAAACTTTTATCATTGGATTGATTGCTGGACCAGCCGTATCTTTATATGGATCTCCTACTGTATCACCAGTAATCGCCGCTTGATGAGCAAAAGACCCTTTACCGCCAAAATTACCAGCTTCAATATATTTTTTAGCATTATCCCACGCGCCACCGCCAGAAGTCATAGAAATTGCAACAAAAATTCCTGTTACAATACTTCCAACCAACATTCCACCCAAAACAACAAAACCTAAAAAATAAACAACAATAATAGGAATTACAACTGGAATTAAAGCAGGAACAATCATTTCTTTCAACGCTCCTTTGGTTACAATATCAACGCATTTTCCATAATCTGGTTTATTAGTTTTTTCTATAATTCCAGGAATTTCTTTAAATTGTCTTCTAACTTCTATCACAACCTGTCTGGCCACACGTCCAACAGCTTCCATACAACGAGCTCCAAAAAGATACGGCAACATTCCACCAATAAAAAGTCCAATTAAAACATCTGGATTTTCTAAAGAAAAAACGTCTGATTTTAAACCAAATTTTGTAGTAAATTCTTGAATATAAGAAACAAATAAAACAATCGTTACTAAACCAGCCGAGCCAATGGCATAACCTTTTGTTATTGCTTTTGTTGTATTTCCAACAGCATCCAGAAGATCAGTGACATCTCTAACTTCCTTTGGTAATCCAGCCATTTCAGCAATTCCTCCAGCATTATCAGTTACTGGTCCATAAGAATCAATTGCCACAATAATAGCGGTCATAGAAAGCATTGCCACGCAAGCAATTGCTATTCCATAAATACCAGCAAGCATATAAGCAAAATAAATTCCCACACAAATAACAACAACTGGCAAGGCTGTTGATTTCATTGAAACAGCTAATCCAGTAATTATATTTGTTGCATGACCCGTTTCTGAAGCCTGAGCAATTGATTTTACCGGCTTGTATTTTGTTGAAGTAAAATATTCTGTAACAACAACCATTAAACCAGTAACAACGAGACCAATTAAAGAACAGAGATAAATATCAATTGCCATTTCACTATTTTCAAGAAAAAATAATTTAGTAACAAAATAAAACAAAACAGCGGAAATAATTCCACTTACTATTAATCCTTTATAAAACGCACCCATAATATTTGATTTATTTTTATTTAATTTTACAAAAAATGATCCAATTAATGAAGCAATAAGAGAACTTCCGCCTAAAACTAAAGGATAAAGTATAAAATTTTCATAGGTTGGATAAATTAAAAAACCCAGCAACATTGCAGCAATTATCGTAACAATATATGTCTCAAAAAGATCCGCTGCCATTCCAGCGCAATCTCCAACATTATCTCCAACATTATCAGCAATTACAGCCGGATTTCTTGGATCGTCTTCTGGAATTCCTTGTTCAATTTTTCCAACTAAATCAGCTCCAACATCAGCAGCTTTAGTAAAAATTCCTCCACCAATTCGAGCAAAAATAGAGATCAAGCTTCCACCAAAACCAAGACCAATTAAAGCGTTTATATCTCTAAAAATAAAATAAAATCCACTTACTCCCAATAATCCAAGTCCAGCAACTAAAAATCCAGTAACTGACCCACTTTTAAAAGCTATATTTAAAGCTTTTTCAAGACCATTTTTTGCCGCTGATTCACAAGTTCTAACATTAGCTCTTATTGAAACATACATTCCAATATAACCAGCTAAACTAGAAAGAATAGCCCCAATTAAAAAACCCAAAGCAACAGTGTATTCTTTAAAAGAGAATAAAAGAATAACTGTTAAAATTACAGCCACAATGGCAATAGTTTTATACTGTCTATTTAAAAAAGCTTTTGCTCCCTCTTGAATGGCATTAGCAATGTCTTGCATTTTTTCATTGCCAGCCGGTTGTTTTAAAATCCATCTAATAAGAATCAAACTATAAACAATAGCAATGACTGCAGATAAAAATGCAACTAAAATTGAAAAATTAAACATAAAAACAAAAATTATCATCTAAAAGATGATCACCATTTAGGTGAAAAATAATATACTTGCAATTAATATAGTCCAAAATAAACTAATTGTCAAAATTATTGTTGTTTTAATTTTTAAATGAAATTTGAGATTTATCGTTTATATATCCTAGATATTTACTTGCGATAATAAACATCGCGTGACTCCAAACTAAAGGATAAATTCCAATTCTAAAATCAGAAAAGATTTGTTCTGACAAATAATCATCAAATTTATCTATTCGATCTAAAACCCAATTATAATATTTTTCCGCTTTTTCTTTATCTCCTTTAATACTCCAATATATTGACATCCAAAAATTTAATAAAGGCCAAGCCCCTCCGCCTTCTTGCGCCGAACCTTCGCTATCAAAATAATCATATTCAAAACGATGAACCCCATAATTAATTACAATTTTTTCTTCTATTTTTTTTATTGTATTAATTATTTTTTGATCGTCCGCTTGATAAATTTCAAATGGCCAAACCAAACCAAGCAAAGAAGCGTCAATATTTAAATCGCTTATTTTACCATAATTTCGATAAAAATATTTATTTCTATTGTCATAAGCTTCTTTAATTTTAGAAAACATTTGCGTTGCTGTTTCTTTCCAAATTTGAGTGGGAATAATTTCACAAGCTAATAAAAGCCCTCTGGCGCAAGCAGCCAAAGTATAAGTATGATTATTTTCTATTCTAGTCGATGTTTGACGTTTATTTTCTTCCCAAATATCCACAGTATTAGGAATAAAAAACTTTCCTTCCCAATTAGAACATAATCCATTAGCTAATCTTTCAATTAAATTCTTAAACTTTAAAGCGTTTTTTAAATTATTTTTATAATGATAATAAATAGCCCAAAGAATAGTCCCCGCTTGATCTGGCTGAAACGCACCCCCCATACTGCCAAATCGACCATTTGTCGCATAATTAGCGTACAAACATTTATATTTTTTAAAATCTTGTGGTCGTTTATAAAGCCAATTAAAAAAAGGTTCTTGAACTGGAATTTTTAAAATATCAGCCGCTACACAAATAAAAGCGCTATCTCTTGGCCAAACCCAGCGATAATTTGCCGCCTCTCGAGAATAATAAATTTTATCTGTGTTTGCGGCAACAATCGCTCCATTTTCCAAAGAAGCGTCTTTTATAACTTTTTTTGAAAGCCTGATTAATTTTTCTACTTTTTTATGCACAAAAAATTAAAAAAAATTAAAAACAAAAAAATAACTTTAATTAACGACAAAAAACGAAGAGGGGGGTAAGTAAATAAAAATTAGAAATTAAAAATTTTTCTTGATTATTTACATTCCGAACTGTCATTTTTAACTTTGAAATTTACATTTTACATTTTTTCTTAAGCTAAAAACTATAATCACCTTCTAAAGAAAACTTAATCACTCTATTAATTTATAACTAAACTTTAGCAAAAATTCTGAACAATATTATAAAATACTTTATTTTAGCTAAAATGATTTTTTATTTTAAAAATAAAATGGCTTATTTAAGAGAAATTAATAACTTTTGCCAAAGTTTAGTTATAATTTGTTAAAACAGTTTGTTTGCGCGCAAGTAATCGCAATTGCTAAAGCATCGGCTGCGTCATCTGGCTTTGGAATTTCTTTTAAATTTAATATTGCTTTAATCATTTTTTGAACTTGATTTTTTGAAGCGCGGCCATAACTTGTAATCGCTTGTTTAACTTGAAGTGGAGTAAATTCAAAAAAAGGAACTCTTGCTTGTCTAATTGTTAACAAAATAACCCCTCTTGCCTCTCCAACCTTTAAAGCTGTTTTTACATTTTTGGCAAAAAATAATTCCTCTACTGCAACTCTATCCGGTTTATATTTTTTTATAATTTTTTTAAATTCTTGATGAATTTTTTCTAAACGTTCAATCATTAAAATATTTGAATCAGTAATAATATGTCCATAAGTAATTAATTCTATTTTTTGTTTTTTATTTTCATTTATAATCCCATAACCAGTCGTTGCTAATCCGGGATCAATGCCAAGAATTATCATAAAATTTGTTATTTGCGAAAAACATTCTTACTTATATTAATTATGTTTTTACCACATTTATTATGAGAAATGATTATATAGAATCGTCCCACACACACGATAATTATAAATTTATTATTTATAGAAGTGAAGCTATGTTTCCACCTGTATTAATTATATGTTTTTATATTTTTTTATTTTTTGCTAAAAATATCAATTACTTTATTATTCTCAAACCATTTTTACTAAAAAATACAAAACACAAAACAATATATTGAGATTTAGCTTTGAAAAAACAAAATCTTAAAAAAATCTCGAAGTAAAAAATTAATAAAAAACATTTTTTACATCCATTTCATCGTCTAATTCTTCTAATATTTTTTCCATTTTTTCTTTTGTCTTTTTTTGAATAGTTGTTAAAGTATTTTTTTCTTTATTAACCCATTCTATCTCTGAATAATTTATTTTAATTTTTTCTTTTTCTAATTCTTCTTTAATTTTTTGAAATTCTTCTAATTTAGTATAAATGATTAATTCTTCATCCTCTTCTTCCATATCTTCAATTTGCAGATCCATTAATTTTAATTCAAATTCTTCTAAATTTATTATTCCCAATTTATCAATTCTAATAACTCCACATTTTTTAAATTTCCACAATACACTATTTGGACCACTCAAATTTCCGCCATATTTATTTAAAATACTTTTAATATTAGCCACGGCTCGATTTTTATTATCAGTTAAAACTTCAATAATTAGAGGAATCCCGTCTGGACCAAAACCCTCATAAATAGTTTCTTTAATTTTAATCCCATCTAACTTTCCAGCCCCGCGTTTAATAGCTCGGTCAATATTTTCTTTTGGCATATTGGCTTGTTTAGCTTTTTCTATAACTAAACGAAGCTTGAAATTACTTTCTGAATCTTCACCTCCCTCGCGAGAAGCAATAGAAATTATATTTCCAAGTTTAGTAAAAATAGCGCTTCGCTTAAGATCGGTTACTCCTTTTTGTCGTTTAATTGTCGCCCATTTAGAATGTCCAGACATAAAAATAAAAAGTTAAAATTATTTTGTAGTTCCCCAATCTAAAATAGGATTTTTTTTACCTTCTTTTTCTTGAATGTATTTATAGACGCTTAGAGCCGCTTTAGCCCCTTCGCCAGCCGAAATAATTATTTGTTTATAACAAATATCTGTTACATCTCCAGCAGCAAAAATTCCCAAATGAGAAGTTTGACAATTTTTATCAATAATAATTTGATTTTTTTCATCTAGATCAACTAAATTTTTAACAAAATCCGCTTTTACTTCATAACCAATTTCTACAAAAATACCCCTTACTTTAATTTCTTCTTCTCTTTTGTTATTTATTTTACTAACAATAATTGATTTTACAAGTTCATCCCCTTTAATTTCTTTAATTGTTGAATTTAAAATAAGTTGAATATTTTTTTGTTGTTTAATTTTTTGAATCAATATTTCATCGCCACTAAATTCACCTCGGCAATGAATTAAATAGACTTTTTTAGCAATTTTTGACAAAAGCAATGTAGCATCTAAAGCGGCATTGCCTCCACCAATTACAGCAACGTTTTTATCTTTATAAAATAACGAATCACAAGTCGCGCAATATGAAACCCCTCTGCCTTTAAATTTTTCTTCTCCAGGAACGTTAAGGTCGCGAGGGGTTAAACCAAAAGCTAAAATTATCGCTTTGGCCTCATAATTTTCTTTATTAGTTTTAATTAGAAAAATATCATTTTTAAATTGAATTTCTTTTACTTGATCAAAAATAAATTCCACGCCAAATTTTTGTGCTTGTTGATTAAATTTTTGCATTATTTCAAAGCCAGAAATAACTTCAATAAATCCCGGATAGTTTTCTACTTTTGAAGCCATGGCCGCTTGTCCGCCTAAATCTTTACTAATAACTAAAGTTTTTAACATTCGGCGACTTGTATAAATAGCGGCTGTCATTCCAGCCGCCCCAGCGCCAATAATAATAACATCGTACATAAATATAAATTTTAAATTAAGAATTGACATTTGACATTTTATAAATGTAAAGCTATAAACTGATTTATTCTACTATTATTTTTCTATATTTAATTATCTCACGACTATGTTTTTTTTGAGCGGAAATTGTAATTAAATTTAAACCAGATTGAAGATTGATTATTCTATTAAAACTCCCATCGGCATTTTTAAAAATTTCTTGATTGTTAATTGTCACATTTGCGTTAACGTCTGTTTTCCCCGCCACTTTAATAGTTGATTCAGAAATAATTAAATTATCCGATGGCTCTTGAATAATTAATTTGGGCGGACTAATAATATTATTTACTTCAAAAAGTATATAAAATAAAAAAATTATTAAAAAAATTCCAATTAAACTTTTTTTAAAAATATTAGAAACAAACAATAAACGTATTTTGTTTTTTATTTTTGGTGAAATATTAAAATTGTTTTGCCAATCAACAAATAAAATTTTTTGCTCTTCTTGGTATAATTTTAAAATTTCTTTTTGATCTAAATTCAACGCTTTGGCGTAAATTTTTAAAAAATTTTTTAAATAAATCTCTCCGGGAATTTTTTTATAATCTCCATTTTCTATAGCGATTAAATATTGAGTTTGTATTTTTGTTATTTCTTCTATTTTTGATAAATCCATTTGTTTTTTTTCTCTCGCTTTTTTAAATTTTTCTCCCAGTGTTTCTGTTGATATTTTTTTAGAAATAAAATTCATAAAAATTAACTTTTGGTTTTTAACTTTAACTTTTAACTAATAGGAAAAAATTGAAAATAAAAATAATGAAATTTTTCTAAAAGCTACAAGCTAATTTAAATTATTTCAGCCAAATAACAAGCTCACAGTAAATATTTTTTTTAAAATCCCATATATAATTAACTGGAATTTTTGTTTTACATTTACTGCAAAATATCTTTTCAAAATTCAAAAATCCAATCCAACTAAATTGTTGAAGTAATTTTTCGGCTAGACAAAAATAGAAATTAGTAAATTATGCTTTCTATAAAATTTTAATTCAGAATTTATAATTCTAAAAAATTTTTCAATTTTTTCACAAAAAATAATGCAATCTAAAATTTCATCTAAAACATCTTTAATGTTTTTTGGAACTT
>JAGVFS010000027.1 GCA_020057535.1 Patescibacteria group bacterium | reverse complement strand
TTGGCGGAGAGACAGGGATTCGAACCCTGGGTCCTAGTAAAAAACTAGAACAACACATTAGCAGTGTGCCGCTTTCGACCACTCAGCCATCTCTCCATAATTAATTTATATCTTAACCTTTAGTTTTTTTTATTTTACTATTTTTCTTTATTTCTGTCTATTTTAATTTATTAAAAATTGAAAATTAAAGGTTGAAAATTAGAATTTTATCCTTTCGCTAAAACTAAACCTGTAATCGTTTTAGCTCCGGCTTTTTTTAACGCGCGAGCCGCTTCTTTTAAAGTTGATCCGGTTGTTAAAATATCATCAAAAAGAATAATATTTTTATTTTTAATAATTTCCGGTTGAAGACAAATAAAAACGTTTTTAATATTTTTTCTCCTTTCTTTTTCTTTTAGTTTTGTTTGGGATTGTGTATTGCGTTTTCGTTTTAAAACATTATTAAGAATAGAAATTTTAAATTTTTGAGCGATTTCTCGAATCAATAATTCTGATTGATTAAATCCTCGTTCAAATAAACGTTTTCTATGAAGAGAAATCGGAATTAAAAAATAAGAATCGTTAAATAAAAAATTTAATTTTGATTGATAAAGAAAATTTATAATAATTTTTCCAAGCGGTTTGGCTAAATCGCGAATATTATTATATTTAAAAACATGAATGGCTTGCTTAAGAATTTTTTCATTATAAAAAGATACAATAAAAATATTTTTCAAAGGAGAATGAGTTAAACATTGCTGACAAATGCATCCCATTCGAGCTGGTTTTCCGCAAAAAGGACAAAAATTTTTTAAATTTAAATTAATTTTTTTAAAACATTCTTCACAAAGCCAAATATTTTCTTTCTGACAACCAACGCATTCAATAGGAAAAAGAAGATCGAGAAAAAAGTTAATAATTTTTTTAAAAATTTTCATAATATTTTATTTAATTATTTGAGATTTATTTAAAGTAATTTAAATTAATCCTGTTAAATAATTTTTAACAAAAAATTCCAATTTATGAGATTTAACAAGGTTAATTGGGGGGTAAATTAAAAATTAAAATTATTTTTTGTATTTAAAATTTAAAATCTAAAATTCATAATTTTGTATTTAATATTTCAGTTATCTCGTCCCACTCATATCCTTTTTGCTGAAGAAATAAATAAAGTTTATTGTTAATTTGAACGATTTTCTTCCAATCGTTTTTATATTTTTTTCGCAATTGCTCGCGTTTTAATTTAGTTAATTCAATAATTCGAGTTAAATCTCGTTTAAATTTTTTTCTAAATTCATTGATTGTTTTTTCAATAATGTCTTTTTTAATCAAACGGTTCAACATTTTTTGTCTAATTCGCCCTAAACCGTCTTTTTTGTTAATTAAAAAATTTAATAAATTACGCGTATATTCTTTTTCATTTAAAAAGCCATATTCTTTAATTAAAGATATGGCGATTTTTGCGTTTTCTTTATTATAATTTTTATAACGTTGAGAAAGTGGATAATATTTTTTAAGATTTATTATTTTTTGAATTAATTTTTCTTCTGAATAATTTCTTTTAGAGAGATAATTCAATATTTTATTGTAAATATTTTTAAGATCAATGTTATTTTCAATTTTTTTAATTAAATTTTTCATTTTAAAAATATTGGGGTTTAAATTTTTTTGATCAAAAAATGGCTAAATTTAAAAATAGGTCATTTTTTCCGTTTAACCATGTGGGCTTTCAAGTATTATTTTTTGGGAACAGTCCCCTAATAAGTCCCCAATAAAAATCAATTTTTTATTTTCCATACAAACTTTGATTGTTTGATTTTTTTTAAATTTATCTTCGAGTATTCCTTGAGCGATTTGATTAACAATTAAATCTTGAATTGTTTTGCGAATCAGTCTCGCTCCTTGTTCTAAAGCAAGGCTTTTTTTAGCGATAAATTTAATCGCTTCATTTGTTATTTCAAGTTTTAAATTTTTTGACAATAAATTTTTATTTAATTCTTTTATTTGTAAAAAAACAATTTTTTCTAAATCTTCAAAATTTAAAGGCTGAAAAACTAAAATTTTATCCAATCTATTTAAAAATTCAGGTCTAAAACGAGAAGGTAAATCTTTCAAAATTTGTTTTTTTACTTCTTCATAAATTTCTTTTGACACCATATTCTTTTTTTCATTTTTATCTTTAATATCAAATCCAATACTAGTGCTTTGATTAAATTTTTCTACCCCAATATTAGAAGTCATAATAATAATTGTATTTTTAAAATTAATTTTTCGTCCAATCGCGTCAGTCAAATGACCGTCTTCTAAAACTTGAAGTAATAAATTTAAAACATCTGGATGCGCTTTTTCTATTTCATCAAAAAGAATTAATGAGTACGGCCTTGTTTTAACAGCATCGGTTAATTTTCCACTTTCTTTATAACCAACATAACCAGCCGGAGCGCCGATAAGCTTAGAAATATTAAAACTCTCGCTAAATTCAGACATATCAATTCTAATAAAAGCATCTTTGTCAACAAAAATTATTTGAGCTAATATTTTAGCTAATTCAGTTTTTCCAACCCCGCTTGGTCCTAAAAAAAGAAAAGAACCTAATGGCCGATTAGATGACATTAATCCAAGGCGAGAACGGCGAATACATTCGCTTACTTCTTTAATCACTTGATCTTGATTGATAATTTTTTCTTTTAAAGTTTTTTCTAAATCCAATAATTCTTTTTTTTCATTAGAGGCTATTTTCTGAATTGGAATTTTTGTTATTTTGGAAATTGTCTCTCTTATTTCTTTTTCGGTTATTTGTCCTAAAATTTCTTTTTTATCTTCTTTTATTTTTTGATTAAATTTATTTATTTCATCTAAAATTTTTTGAGTTTGTTTTTTTAAAATTATAGCGCTTTCAAAATTTTCTTTTAAAATAGCTTCTTTTTTAAGTTCTTCCACAATTTCCAACTCATCTTCCATTTTTTTAAGTTTTTTAAAAAAATTATTTTTAGTTTTAATAACTTTAATTCTCGCCGCTGTTTCATCAATTAAATCAATGGCTTTGTCTGGTAAAAATTTAGAAGGAATATATTGTTCACTTAAAACGCAAGCGGCTAATAGAGCTTCATCGGTAATGGATACTCGATGAAAAATTTCATAATTATTTTTCAATCCTTTTAAAAATTGAAAAGTTGTTTCAATGTTTGGTTCATTGACTAAAATGGGTTGAAATCTTCTTTCTAGAGCCGCTTCTTCTTCAATATATTTTTTGTATTCACTAAGAGTAGTCGCGCCAATCAAACGAATTTCGCCATGAGCAAGAGCGGGTTTTAAAATATTAGCCGCATCCAAAGATCCCTGAACATTGCCAGCTCCAACAAGAGTGTGAATTTCATCAATAAATAAAATAATATTTTGATCTCTTTTAACTTCATTAATAATTTGCTTGAAACGAATTTCAAACTCTCCCCGAAAAGACGCTCCGGCAACCACCGCGCTTAAATCTAAAGCAAAAATTTTTTTATTAATTAAAACGGCCGGCACCTGTCCTAATACAATTCTTTTTGCCAATCCTTCAACTATCGCTGTTTTCCCAACGCCCGGATCGCCGATTAAAATAGGATTATTTTTTGTTCGACGAGAAAGAATGTCGATTAAACGATTAATTTCTTCTTCTCTGCCAATAACCGGATCAATTGATTTTTGAATCTTAGAATCAGTTAAATTGACACAGAAAAAATTTAAAGCAGAATCTTTTTTATCTTTTAAAAATCCTTTTTCTTTTTGATTCGTAAATGGACTGATTAATTCGGAAAATTTTGAAGTAGCTTTTAAAATATCTTTCATTTGTTTTTTAAAGCCCTCTATATCTATTTTTTTTTCTTTCCAAATTTTTTCAAAAGAACGAAGCTCTGCTTGAATAAGAGCAAAAAGTAAATGTTCAGTTCCAATATATTTATGTTGATTTTGAGAAGCGATTAAAACAGCTTTGGTTAAAATTTTTTTAGTTAAAGACGAGAGAGGAAGAATTTTTACTTTTTGATTTATTATTTTTTTAGTATGGGCAGGATCTTCAACAAAAGGTTTGCCAGCACAAAAAAATAAAGTTTGAAGTCTTATTGATTCAATACCCAATTTGTTCAAAATTTCTTTAGCTAAACTGCCTTCAACTAAAGATAGACCGCACAATAAATGTTCTGGCGTTATTTCAGAAGAATTAAAAATAGAAGCTATATTTTGAGCTTCGGTAAATACCCTTTTAAGATATTCTGTAAATTTTTGTGTAATATCAATTACATCAGTATTTGCAGTGTTCATAATTTATAGAATTAGAAGTTAAATTTTTTAAATTTTATTGTATTAATGTTTATTTAATATAAAAATAAAATAAGCCCTAACGCTTGAAAAATTATTTTAATAAATAACCACAATATTTTTGTATTTCATAATTTAAGAAATTAAAATCCAAAATTTATAATTTCATTAAATATGGTCCTAGAATAAGAATTCCTATAATCAAAGCGCAAATAGAAGCAACTAAAACTGTCGCAGCCATAATATCTTTAATGTCTTTCACGTAATCATGGATTCGCGGTTTTAAAATATCAGAAAGCCTTTCAAAAATGGTATTAATTAATTCTAAAATTAAAACCGCTGTTATTATCAAAATTAAAGCGACTTTTTCCAAATTTCTAGTTGGAAAATAAAACATCAAAAAAATAACTATTAAAGAAATAAATAATTGAATTTTAAGGTTTTGTTCCCAAATTAACGCGTTTTTTAATCCTCTAAAGCTATGCTTAAAACTTTTTAAAAATTTTTTTAAATAAAACATAAAAAAAACAAATTAATCTAATTGTTTTTAATTTTTATTAAAACAATTAGATTAGAAATTAAAACTGTATTTATTCGCGTAAATTAACATAAAAAAATTAGCGATTGGTTTTATCATTATTTAATTTTAATTTTTCCTCCATCTTTTCCATTTTTTCCCAATCTTTTTTTATTTTATGATCATATCCCAATAAATGCAATATACTATGAATTAAAATTATTTTCAATTCTTGAGAAACGCTTGTTTCAAATATTTTCGCTTGCTTTTTTATTTTTTGAAAACAAATAAAAATTTCTCCAAAATAATTTTGAGTTTTTTCCATTTTCCATAATCCAAAACTTAAAACATCGGTTACTTTATTTATTTTTCTATATTTTTTATTTAATTGTTTTATTTTTTTTTCTCCAACAAAAATAATGGAAATCTCCGCATTTATTTTACGAGACTTAACCTCGTAAATTTGATGAATTGCGTTTTTAAAAATTTCCCATACGATTTTTTTGATTAATTTTTTATTTATTTTTTGTTTTGTTTGATTATAAACTTCGATCATATAAATTAAAATAATCAATAAACCCATCAAAGAATAATAACTGATCACTCATTTATTTGTTCATTATTAAATTATTTTTTTACCTAACTTTCACTAATTTTAAAACATTAAATTTAATTAAAATTAAAAAAATTCATTATAACAAACGCCCCTCTCTAAATAATTTAGAAATTATTTTAATTAAAAAAATCAAATTTTAATTTTTCTCTGGCGGAATTTGGTAATGATTTAAAATAAATTCCGCTATTTTGCTAAAAACAGGGGCAACTGAAATAGAAGCGTCTTTAGCTTGAGGCTGATTAAGTTTAACTAAAATTGTAAAACGAGGGGCATCTATCGGTCCAAAACCGACAAAAGTTTGAATTGTTTCATTAGAATACCCCCCTTTGCCTGGCACTTGCGCCGTGCCAGTTTTGCCAGCAATATAATAATTTTTTACACCGGCCTTTTTTCCACATCCATTTTTCACAACCGAAGTTAACATTCCACTTAACAACATAGACGTTTTAGGAGAAATAACTTGCCGCATCATTTGCGGATTTGTTTCAAATTCTTCTCCATTATTTTGTATAATCTTGTCCACAAGATAAGGTTTCATTAATTGCCCTTGATTTGCAATGGCTGAAAAAGCGGAAATTAATTGAATTGGCGTCACAGAAATCCCCTGTCCAAAAGAAGATGTGGCAATATAGAGTTTACCCTTTTTATCTAACGAACTAATATCTCCTAAATTCTCTCCAGGCAAATCAATGCCAGTTAATTTTCCGAAACCAAAATCGCTAACATACTTTTTAAATATTTTATTTTCTATTTGATGCGCAACAAAAATAACTCCGGTATTAATAGATCTTTCTAAAACTCCGGTCATTGTTTGTTTTCCGTATTTTTTATCATTATAATTTCTAATTATATATCTACCAATCTGCACCTGTCCAGTATCTATAAAAGTTGTTTCCGGAGTAATTTTGTTTGTTTCTAATCCAATTGCCATAGTAATCGCTTTAAAAACAGAACCTGGTTCATACTGATCAAAAACTGCCGAATTATTAAAAATATTAATATTTTCATTTTCATTATATTTATTTGGATTAAAATTTGGTAAATTGCATAAAGCTAAAATTTTTCCAGTTCGCGGCTCCATAACAATAACAGTGCCGCTTTGAGCTTTATATTTTTCAACAGCATTTTTTAATTCTTGACAAGCAGTAAATTGAATAGCTTCATCCAAAGTTAAAATTATTGATGCTCCATTCTCGGATTTTTGAACTATTGATTCTGAAGTTGCGATAAAATTTCCTCCAGCCCCTTTTGCTTCTTTTAAAAACCCCTTTTTGCCTTTTAATTGTTCTTCAAAATATTTTTCAATTCCATACTGTCCAATTTGTTCATTTTTTTTAAAACCAATAAACCCTAAAACATGACTAAAAAGATTGTCATGAGGATAAAAACGAACGGTTTCTGAATTAAATTTGATTCCTTTTAAATTTAATTCTTTAATTTTTTTCATCTCTTCTTCGTTTAAATAATGTTTAATTGGTTCATATAAATCATTCTTTTTAAAAAGACGCGGCAAAATTTTTTCTTTTGAAATTTTAATTATTGAAGATAATTTTTCAAATGTCTCTTCTGGATTTTCAACATCTCTTGGAACTGCGTAAATTAAATATAAATCACGATTAATTGCAATCGGATATAATTCATCGGTCATTACCTTTTTAATTAATATCTCCCCTCTTTTAGGATAAGTTTCTTGATAAAATTGATGAATATCAGCAGAAAGATTGACATAAAAATTGTGCCGCAAAATTTGCAAAACAAACAAACGAAAAATAACTAATCCAGCAAAAATAAAAAAAATTACCATTAGAAAGGTAATTCTATTAAATTTTTCTTTACTTTTTCTTTGAAACCTTCGCATAAATTAGGCAAAAATTTTAAGAAATTTTTACAGAATTTTAATTCTACAATTTTCAAAATTTATTTTATTTGTTTGAAAAAATTAATTTATTTAGTCATTCATTAAAATGAACACTTGAAAATTGAAAATTTTCTACATTTTACATTTATAATTTTATTCTATTTTACCGCTATTTCTCCTGTTTCTTCTAAATATTTTAAATTGTCCACTTTGACCATTTTTAATTCTTCGCCAGCCTGTTTAATTTTTGCGGTAGCTTGAAGTTGCAAAAATTCTATTTCTAATTGCTTGTTTTCTTTTTTTATTTTTTCTATTTGTTTTTCAAAATCAGTAATTTTTAATCCTTCGACTGCTAAACTATTTGTTTGAATTAAATAAAACAATCCCATTAAAATAATTGAAAATAAAATAATCTTCCTTGTTATTTTTAAAGTATATTTTTTTTCTTTTTGTTTTTGGGGTTTAAAAACAGACATAGAAACAAATTAAGAATGTAGAATGTAGAATGTAGAATGTAGAATTCTAGATTTAAAATTTCTCTGCTATTCTCATTTTCGCGCTTCTGCTACGGGGATTATTTTTTATCTCTTCAAAAGTTGAGATTATAACTTTTTTAGTAATAATTTTCAAAGACGCTTGATGTTTACAAACACATTGAGGAAATTCAGATGGACAGACACAATCCCTTGCCTCTTGTTTAAAAAATTGCTTAACAATTCTATCTTCCAAAGAATGAAATGAAATTACGCAAATCCTTCCTCCTGATTCTAAAATTTTTATTGCTTGAGGCAAAACTTGTTTTAAATTTTCAAGTTCATTATTAACCGCGATTCTTAGCGCTTGAAAAACTTTTGTCGCTGGATGAATTTTTAAAAAATGATACCATTTTGGCGTTGCTTTTTTTATAATTTCTTTTAATTCAAAGGTAGTCGCTATGGGTCTAATTTTTCTTTGCTCTATAATTTTTGCGGTGATACTTTTAGCAAATCGTTCTTCTCCATATTCTTTTAAAATTTTTTCAATTTTTAATTGCG
>JAGVFS010000081.1 GCA_020057535.1 Patescibacteria group bacterium | reverse complement strand
TATAACACCAAATTTTATTTTAACTTTTAAGAACAAAAGCAAAAACAAATTAGACGGATTTCTTTTTATCTGTTTCTGTCATTTCTAAAAATTTTTCCACCCAATCCACAAACAAAAAAATTTTTAAAATGAAGAAAAAATTTGTTTATCTAGTTCTTTTTAATGAATACAAAAATTCGAGACATTTTACTGATTTATTTTTTGATAAAGCAAATCACAAACACTTGTGATTCATTTTTTGTTTTATTGTATGACTATCTAACTATCTACTTTAAATTTTTTTTGATTGAAAACTTTTTAATTAAATTACCCAAAAAAAACTCCATTTAAAACGCGCAGTTGAATAAAAAAAACAACCCATTTTAAACTTAGTCATTTTTAATTAATTTTAAATTTGATTTTTACATTTTGATTTTATTTATGATTATTGGACATAAAAAAAATATTTATTTCTTACAAAAAAGCATTGATAATAATAAATTAAGTCATGCCTATTTATTTTATGGACCAGCGCATTTAGGAAAAACAACAATCGCTATGGATTTTTTATTTAAAATATTGTGCGAGCAGGGAGGAAAATGCGGAAAATGCGTTCATTGTCAACAATTAGAAAAAAATATTCATCTTGATGTTTATTTTATTAATAAAGAAGAAAATAAAAAAAATATCACTATTGAACAAATTAGAATCTTGCAAGAAAAAATAATTAAACGCTCTTTTTATGGATCATATAAAATTATTCTTATTAATCAAGCCGATGACTTAAGTGTAGAAGCAAGTAATTGTCTACTTAAATCCTTAGAAGAACCAAATCCAAAAACAATTTTTATTTTAATTTCTGAAAACATAAAATCATTGCCTGAAACAATTATTTCTCGAACGCAAATTTTAAAATTTTTACCAGTTTCCACGGAAGAAATTGTTAATTATTTTGAAAAACAATTTAATTTAGAAACTAAACAAGGATTTGAATTAGCAAAAATTTCAACAAATAAACCGGGAATAGCAATTACTTTTTTTCAAAACAAAAATTTATTAAACAAATATAAAAAACAAATTCAAGAATTCATTAATTTCCTTCAAAAAAATTTAAACGAAAAATTTCAATTTATTGAAAAAATTTTGCCAACCAAAAATGAATTTTTAGAAAACGTAAAAATTTTACAAAATATTCTTTCTCAATTGGATTTAATAATTAGAGATTTGATTTTAATTAAAAATTTTTTACCCACGTTTATTGTTCATTCTTTTTTAAAAAATGAATTAGAAAAATTAGCTAAAAAATATAATGAAAATCAATTAATTCAAATTTTAAAAACAATAAAAAAATCCAAAAAATATTTATTTGTTAACGCAAACCCAAAATTAGTCTTTGAAAATCTAATTTTAGAGATATAATATACATTAAAGAAAAATTTTTCACAAATTTTCAATTTTCATTATTTTTACTTTGCTATTGTTATTTTTTATAATAACTTAATTTTTAATTTGTATTTATTTTATGTCTAAAAAAATATTTTTTCTAATTTTATTAATTTGCGTTCCTCTCTTTTTGACTGGTTGTATTAAAATTGATTTTAAAACTGGAACAAACGAAACAATAGGAATATTTAAATCAATTGATGCTGGAAATATATGGGAACAAAAAACATCCTTATTGTCTCAAGGCAAAGAAAAACAAAATATTAGCAAAGTCAATCCAACAAAAATGCTTTTTTCTTTAAATGATTCTCAAATTATCTTTTTAGGCACCCGAGAAAATGGAATGTATGTTACTTTTAATGGTGGGAATGAATGGCAAAATATTTTTATTCCAAAAGGGAAAATCAATGACATAGCTATTGATCCAAAAAGTAAAGATATTATTTATGTGGCTTATTATAATAAAATTTTAAAAATTCAAAATTTAAAAAAAGAATTGCAAGAAATTTTTATTGAAAATCAAAAAAATAAATTTATTACATCTTTGGCAATTGATTGGAATAATCCAAATAAAATTTATGCTGGTACCACAGATGGAACGCTTTTGCAAAGTTTAAATTCTGGACAGAGTTGGAATATGATAGAAAGTTTTAATAAAAAAAATGAAACAAAAAATAAAATAAAAAAAATTTTAATAAATTCTCGCGATAACCGAATTCTCTATATCGTAACAACTAACGCTGGAATTTTTAAATCAATAGACCAAGGAAAAAATTGGCAAGAAATTACTTTGGGATTAGAAAAATTTATTAACGGAAAAAATATTTTTGATGTTACTTTTGATTCAAATAAAAACGAAAAAATTATAGTTGCGACAATACATGGACTAATAAAAACAGACAATGGAGGAAAAACATGGCAAGAATTAAAATTATTATCTCTACCAGGAGCTATGAAAATTTATTCTGTAGCAATCAATCCTAAAAATTCACAAGAAATTTATTATGGAACAAACGGGGCTATTTATAAAACAAATGACAATGGAATCACTTGGATTGTTAAAAAAATGCCAACTTCAAACGCGATAAAAATTTTATTAATCGATCCTAATACCCCAGCCACAATTTACGCTGGAATAAGCAAAGAAGAATAGTCTAATTACTAAAATATATACGCGGAAGTGAAACTTCCGCGCATTTTCTAATACGTTAAATTTTAGAAACCATCTTTGTTTTAATTTTTGATATTTATATTTTATCTCAACATTTCAATTAGAACTTTAATATACTATCGAAATATTTTGTTTTTTTATGTTTAAAAAAATTTTTAAATTTAAATTAATTTTTATTGCAATAATAATAATTATTTTTATTGTCTTTTTTTATCAAATAAAATTATTATTGCCTTTAGAAAATTTTTTAAAAAAAATTTTCTTACCAGTTCAACTAAAAACTTATCAAATAACTAGCACCATTCAAGAAAAAATGGATTTTTTATCTCCCCAAAAAAAAATAATAGAAGAAAATAAAAAACTTATACAAAAAAACCAAGAATTAATTATTAAAAAATCGCAATTTGAAGAACTAACTCAAGAAAATGAAATTTTAAGAAAAGAATTAAATTTTGTTAAAAACAATAATCTTTCTTTTGTAATCACTCAAATTATTGGAAAAAAAAATGATTCAGGCCTTCAAATTTTGATTATTAATAAAGGAGAAATTAATGGATTAATAGTGGGCTTGCCCGTAATAATACAAGGATTTTTAATTGGCAAGATTATTAAAGTAGACAAATATACAGCTCAAGTTTTGCCAATTATTGAAAGCCATAGTTTGATTGCGGCGGTTATTCAAAATAATCCAAAAACAAACGGATTAGTTAAAGGAGAATACAATCTATCTTTGATTATGGAATTAATTCCTCAAGATATAAAAATTAAAGTTGGGGATTTAGTTATTACTAGCGGACTTGAAAATAATATTCCTCGCGGATTGATAATTGGACAAATAGAAAAAATAATAAACCAGTCAGAAGAATTATATCAAAAAGCCCAAATAAATTCTCTAATATCTTTTAAGAATTTAAATTTTCTAACAGTTTTATTGCCTTCAAAATAAAAAAACTTCAAATAAAAATAATCTTTTGAGACTCAACCTCTAAAGATTATTTTTTAGTACCATAGACTGTACTGTGGTACTATTTTTTTATATAAAATTTAATTTTTTTAATTTGTCAATGTATTCTCTATACACTCTAAATCTAAAATCTCTAATTTCCAAACGATTTAATTAATTTTATAATTTTAGAAAAAATTTGTTTAGGATTTAAAAAATTTAAAAAAGAAAATTTACCGCATTTTTGTTGCGTTTGAATTCCCCATAAAACTAAACCTAAAGCTGTTGAAAATTCTGGTTCATTTATTTTATCCACTGCGGTAAAAAAATTTTCTTGTGAAAATTCAATAGACACCGGTAATCTAAATTCTTTTTTAGCTAATTCAATTATTCCCGGCAATTTTGCCCCCCCTCCGGTCAAAACAACCCCTGACGGCAACTTACCATCCCGATTAACTTTTTTAAATTCCGCATTAATCATTTTAAAAATTTCTTCCACTCTCGCTTCGATAATATCAACAATATATTTTCTAAAAATTATTTGTTTTTCATTTTCATCAAATTCACTTAAATTAATTTTTTCCTCTTTTTTAAATTGATTTGGTAAAGCCGAACCATAAGCAAGTTTAATTTTTTCTGCAATATCAATAGAAACTCGAAGTCCAATAGCAATATCTGCTGTGATGTGATTACTACCAATCGGTAAAACTCCACAAGTAATTAAATCCCCTTCTTCAAAAATAATAAAACTTGTTGTTGCTCCGCCTAAATTTATTACTGCCACGCCTAATTCTTTTTGTCTTTTATTTAAAACAGCCTCGCTTGTGGCTAAAATTGAAAAAACTAAATCATTAATTTCAACACCAGCCCGATGAATACATTTAGTTAAATTTTTAATAGATGAACTTAACCCTTCAATAATTTGTGCTTCAACTTCCAATCTTATTCCAACCATTCCAATTGGATCTTTAATTCCGGTTTGGCGATCAATAGTAAAAGTTTGAGGAATAATATGTAAAATTTCATAATTAGGAGGAGTGGCTACTGTTTGAGCTGCGTTAATAACTCGTTCCACATCATCTTCTTGAATTTCTCCATTAGCCTTAGCAACCGCAATAACTCCATGACTTGGCTGAGAAATTATATGACTTCCAGAAATTCCAACAAAAACCCGTTCAATTGGTAAACCTGTTATTCTTTCTGCTTTTTCTAAAACAGAAGTAATGCTAAAAACAGCATCATCAATACTCGTAATTACACCACGATTTATTCCATTACTTAAACCTTCAATCGCGCCAATAATTTGAATTTGTCCATTGATATCAAATTGTCCAACAACCACGCGGATATTAGACGAACCGACATCAATGCCAGTAATAATTTCTCGTTGCATAAAAATGGAATTATGAATTATGAATTATGAATTATGAATTATGAATTATGAATTATGAATT
>JAGVFS010000080.1 GCA_020057535.1 Patescibacteria group bacterium | reverse complement strand
TTCTCCCCCTAATAATGATTGAGGACAACCAAAAATATTAACGCAAGATTTTCCTAATTCAAAATATTGATTAGGCGTAGGAAAATCTGGATTAACTGCAAAAGGAATACAATTATTAGAATTTATATTTTCGACACAATCTGTAATTATTTTATTTTTTGAGTATTTTACACAACAACCTTTTTCTTCTATTTTTTCTTTTTTGCATTCAGGTATGTCTTTACACTCTATCCCTGAAAAAAAACAATCTTGACAATCTGTTCTATTTTTTTTAAAAGAACAAATAACACCCGAAGTATCCATCTTTTTACAACAACCATTGTTTTTACAAAAATCATAACTAGAACAAGGACCGTTTCCTAACCAAATTTCTGGCGATAAACAATCGGATGACTTAGATATTGATTTACAAGTATAAACGTCTTTATCGCATTTTTCATCAAATATATGTATTTTTAATGCTTTACAACAACCAGCTTTAATAAAATGTAAAGGAAAAAAAATAAATAAAAAACAAATTAAAAATAAAAATACGAATTTTTTTTTATTTTGTTTTGTCATATATTATAGCTTTCTTAAACTTAAGGAAATTTTATTAAAATTAAGTTAACTGACTAATTCGCTAATGTAAACAAATATATTTTAATTTTAATTACTCTAAATTAACCAAATTAATTTAAATAAATTTCAAATAATTAATCTAAAATCCAAAATTTTAAATCAAAACAATGTTATTATTATTTTTGAATTTTGAATTTGAAATTTTATTTGTCATTTAAATTTTGATATTTGGATTTAATTGTTTAAGAGGCATTGTGGAATTATAAAATTCCTTAAATTAACCTAGAAATTAAATTAATCTGTTTCATGTCTTTTATTCTTTATAATATCAAATTATATCGAGATTTGCAAAAAATTACTTTTTATTCATTTTTTTACAAAATATAAAATTAATTAAACTGTGGATAAGTACTGTGAATAAGTTGACAAATTATAATAATTATTATATTTATAGATATGTTCTTTTAAATTTCTTACTTTTTTTTAAATTAAGACAAAATCTGACTTGTCTTAATTTTTAAAAAGAAAAAAACAAAAACAAAAGGGGATTTATTATTTATTAATAAAAAATAAATCCCATTAAAAGGTAAGAAATTATGCGAAGTCAGACGCTCTCTATAAATCTATATCTTTTAAAGAGATAATAATTATATTTGCTTAAAAATAATAATAAAAAGCAATAATTATTTAAATCTTTTAGATATAAGATTTACAATGAGGGCGTAAACCCAAAAAATAAATAGGGGCTTTACGCCCTCTTTTAATTTATGTAGATTTTATAAATTTTAATAAAATATTAAATATATGGATAAAAATTTTATAGAAAAAATTAAAAAAAGTCTTTTTGAAGAAAAAGAAAAATTAGAAAAAAAATTAAATGAAATTGCTATAAAAAGCAAAGATATAAAAGATGATTATAATGCCATCTTTCCTAATATTGGGAATGAGGAAGGCGATAATGCTTTAGAGATAGAAGAGTTTGAAGAAAATATTGGAGTAGAAAATAGTTTAGAAATTTCTCTTCAACAAATTTATCGCGCTTTAAAAAAAATAAAAGAAAATAAATTTGGAATTTGCGAAAAATGCGGCAAAAAAATAGAAGAAAAACGCCTTTTAATCTTTCCGGCTGCTATTATTTGTCAAAAATGTATAAAAACTGCTAAACCTCTCGCTTCTTCTAATTAAATTAGAAATTATTTATATATTTTGTAAAATTAATTTTGAGAAAATTAAAAAAGAGGGGTAAATAAAATTTTTAAAACAAATGATTAAATTTTATTCTTTACAAATTTTCTGGATTAATTTTTTTTCTTTTCTTTTATTTTTTATTGACCGTTTTTTAAAATATTTTTTTCTCTATTCTAATTTTTCATTTAATTCTCAATGGTTAAATTTAAAAATATTTAAAAATTCTGGAATTGCTTTTGGTTTTCATTTGAATTCATTTTTAATGTATTTTTTAATAAGCCTAATTTTATTAGGTTTATTTTTTTTCTTAAAAAAAAGTTATATTAAAAAAAACGCCATTATTATTTTAGCTTTAACCCTAATAATTCTTGGCGCTTTTAGTAATTTAATCGACCGCTTTTTTTATGACAATGTGATTGATTTTATAGATTTTTTATTTTTTCCTATTTTTAATCTATCTGATTTAATGATTATTGGCGGAATTGGAATAATAATCCAAAACAAAAAAACAATAAAATAAAAAATAATTTACTACATTGACTTATAAAATTTAAAATTTTTATACTTCAATTAAGACAGGCAAAATCATTGGTCTTTTTTGAGTTTTAATGTAAACAAATTGCCCTAAATCATTTCTAATTTTATCTTTTAAATACATATCAAACGTCTTAGATCTAGGATCATTCTCTTTAAAAATTTTTTTTGCTTTACTGCGAATTTGTTCAATTAACTCTTTGTTTTCTTTCATATAAACAAACCCTCGAGAAATAAGATCAGGATTGCCGATTAATTTTCCAGTCCTACTGTCTATTGTAGAAATTACCACTAACATTCCATCTTCCGCCATCATTTTTCTATCACGCAAAACCACATTATTGCTATCAGTAATGCCTAAACCATCCACAAACACATAATTAGCAGGCACTTTTTTATTGATTAATTGAACACTTTTTGAACTAACTTCAATAATTTGACCATTATCTGGAACAAAAATTTTATCTTCTTCTATGCCAATTTTTTTAGCTAATTTAGCCGCTTCTTTAAGCATATAATGATAAGCATAGACCGGAATAAAATAAGTGGGCTTAATGGTTTGAAGCATATAAACAATATCACTGCGATTACCATGACCAGAAACATGAATGTCCATAATATCTCCGTGAATAACATTATCGCATTGACGATAAAGGCTATCTTTAAGTTGTTGAACAGTACGTTCATTGCCCGGAATAATAGAAGAAGAAAAAACAACTGTATCTGATTTTTTTAATTTAATATGAGGATGCTGATTTTTAACAATGCGAGATAAGACGGCGTTGCCTTCTCCTTGAGCGCCGGTACAAAGAATAATAATTTTATTATCTGGATAATTTTTAGTCTGTTCAATTTTTATTAAAGTACTTTTATCAGCTTTAATATAACCAAGTTTTTTAGCAATTTCCACATTTACTTTCATGCTATATCCACCCAAAGCAACCTTTTTGCCAATTTTTTCCGCTGTTTCAATAATCCAACCAATTCTCTCAATTTGAGAAGAAAAAGTGCCTATAATAAGTCGATTTGGTGTTTCATTAATGAGCTTTGTTAAATTTTTTTTCATTTCATAAGTACTAGTGCTTTTTCGAACATCAATAGCGCCTAAACTTTCCAACATTAAAATAGTTGGTCTAGGAAGTCGTGAAAGAAAAGAATAATCAAGAACCGGTTTATTTTCGCTATTTTTTTCTAAGGTCCAATCTCCTGGATGAATAATTGTTGCTACTGGCGTTTTTATAATAATACCAACAGCATCAATAATAGAATGATCAATTTGAAAAAAATTTATTTCAAATAAACCAAGTCGTAATCGTTCTTGAAGATTTTTAATAATAATAGTTTTTAATTTTTTAGCTGAATTTTTTTCATAGTCCTCTTGACGATGTTTAATCATCGCAATTGTCATATCACGACCAATAATAAGCGGATTGCCTAATTTTCCCAAAAGAATCGGAGAAGCGCCGATATGATCCAAATGACCATGAGAAAAAATAACTCCTCGAATATTTTTTTCTTTACCTCGAAGGTATTCAATATTAGGAATAATAAAATCAATGCCTGGCATATTTTCTTCTGGAAATTGCAAACCCATATCCAAAATTACAATATCTTGATCATATTCAAATAATGTCATATTTCTACCAACCTCTTCTAATCCACCCAAAGCTATAATTTTAAGTTTTTTATCTTTTTGCTGAATAGATTGAATAGAATTCATAGGACGAATTTGTTTTTTAAGATAGGGCTGTTGAGGAATATTTGTTCGCTGTATTGGAACTGAATTTTGTGAAACATTCGTCTGTTGAATTGAAGTTGAATTTTTTGATTTTAAATCAAACATAAAATAAGTAAAAATAACTATCCTATTGAGCTAAACTAATTAGTGGGCGAGGAGAGATTTGAACTCTCATCCTATAAATAGGACAACGCCCTGAACGTTGCATGTCTACCAATTCCATCACTCGCCCCCCATTATTTAAATTTTCTTTTCGTTTTTAAATACCAATTTTCAATTCCAATAAAACGATCCGATGGACTAATAATTCGTTCAACGTTAATGTTTTTTATTTTTTTATCAACTATATAAGTATGAGTAGAATTATAAAGAAAAATAACCGGCAAATCTTTCATTAAAATATTTTGAAATTTAAAATATTTTATTTCACGTTGTTTTAAATCATTGATTTTTCGAGCTTCTTCTAAAAAAAGATCCGCTTGTTTATTAGAATAAAGAGTTAAATTAAGACCGGGATGTTGAGCTTGAGAAGAATGCCAAAAAGGATACGGATCTGGATCAAACCCTACATTATTGCCATAAAATAAAGCTTCATAATTTCTTAATTCAATCGCTTCTTTTTGAATATCTTTGGGATCAATAATTTCTAAATCAACTTTTATTCCAATATTTTGCCAAAATGTTTGAATTATTTTTGCAACTTTTATATTTTCAAATTGATCAACTGTAGTTAAAATAATTTTTAATTCTTGCTTTTTTTTATAAAGAAAAAATTTGGCGATATTTTCATCAATTTTTTTAATTTCAATTTTTAAATCTCTTTTTGTTTTATTTTCCTGTTTATCTCCTTCTTTTTTTAATTTCCAGCCAGCGTTAGCTAAAAGTTGTTTTGCTTTTTCAAGGTTATAATTATATTTTTTAATTTCAGGATTATATCCAACTTGATTTTTTAAAATTGGCGCGTTAATAATTTCACCCCCTTGATCTAATGCTTCGTCTATAATTTTTTGCCTATCTAAAGACAAAGCTAGGGCTTCGCGAATAGATTTTTCTTTAAGTAATGGATTTTTTTGTTGATTCAAAAAAATTGCCATGTATTGTGGTAAATAAAAAGAATGAAAAATGAAATCTTTTTGAGAAATTGTTTTATTTAATTCTTTAGATAAAAAATCTTTAGGTAAATAATTTAAACCATTAATTTTTTTTGTTTTCAAATCCACAATGGCTTTTTTAAAATCTGGATAAAATTTAAAAACAATTTTATTTAAATAACTTTTTTTACCATAATAAAAAGGATTTCTTTTTAAAATATAAGACTGAATAAGGCCTTTTTGATCTTTGATTAAAGAATGAAATTGAAATGGACCCGTGCCAATTGGCTTTAAATTATAAATAGCTAAATTAGTTTGATTAGAAGGAATATCACCCCAAAGATGAGCTGGAATAATTCCCACGAGAAGACTTGATAAAAAAGGAGTAAAGGGTTTTTCTAATATAAATTTAACGGTGTAATCGTCTATTTTTTCAACTTTAACCCCTTCAAAATTTTTATAAAGAGGACTTTTAAATTCCGGATCTTTAATACTTTGAATGGTAAAAATTACATCATCGGCATTAAATTTTTCTTTATTATGCCACAATAT
>JAGVFS010000028.1 GCA_020057535.1 Patescibacteria group bacterium | reverse complement strand
ATTGTTTTTGAAAAAATGTCCATCTTTAGTAGATGGATAGTATGTTTTTAAATTTTTTTATAAATTGCAAGTTAATTTTAATTTATAATTTGGCGGACTCGACCGGATTTGAACCGGCGATCTTCTCCGTGACAGGGAGACATGTTAGACCACTACACCACGAGTCCTAAAAAATGTAAAATGTAAAAATTAAAATGTAAAATAACTCCCACTCATTTTGATTTCGTTATTTAAATAAGTAAAATGCCTATAAAAATGATGCTTTTCTAAAATAGGTATTTTATATAAAATGTCAAAGTAAAGCAAGGAGGACATGGTAATAAAATTTAAAATAAAACAATAAATCCTAAAATTCAAAACACTAAATTTTTTGGTTTATTTATCTTTCGTAGTAGTTTTCTTACGGAGAATGCGATGATTTTGAATTTGTAATTTGTATTTTTAAATCACTCTTTTATTTTATAATAAACCCTATTGCCAAATCGTAGATCAATATATTCTAAAGAAGATATTTTATCTTTTATTTCTTGATCTAAAATTTTACGTAAAGTATTTATTTGTTGATCTAAATCTGAAAAGAAAATATCAAAATAAATCTCAAAACCATCTTTAGTTACTACTCTTATTTCAGTTTTTTCTAATTGTATATATTCTTCTTCTAAATTAGAAGAAGAAATAATTGGTTTTTGTGGAATGGTTTTTTTATTTTCTTTTTCGTTTTTATTTTTTTCTATTTCTTTTTCATCAGTTAGTTGAGGTGTCATTTTTTTTAAAACTGGAATTTTAAAATAACTTATTTCTATTTTAGTTTTTATCGGTAGTGTTTTATAAAGGAATAAAATTGATTGAATTAATTTTTTATTAGTAATTGTTTTTTTAATTTCTATCTTTTTATCGTCTTCGTTATAAATTATAGGGATTTTTTTGAATTTTTCAACTAAATTTTCAGGCTTGCAATATTTGTTGTCTTTGATGTTAAGATGTTGAAGTTCTGACTGATTTATTTCAATTGAAGCGTCTGAAAGTGTTGGGGTAATTATTTTTATCTCTTTAAGTACTATTCCTGTTTCATCAAGAAAATAACATTTATTATTAGAAGTTATCCAAATTAAAGCGGAAATTTTTTCTTCTAAATTAATTTTAATCGTTGGTATCCACAAAGGATTTTTAAATTCTTTGTGGATTTTTAATTTATTTAAATTATATATTTGATTTAAATTATTTTGAAGAGTTTTTTTATTAAAAACAAAAAGATTTTTTTGATTAAAGAAAAAAAATCTTTTTTGTTCAAATTGATCTGAGGCTATTTTTTTAATTTTTTCTTGTGAAATATTTTGTTTTGCTATTTGACGGATAGAAATTTCAAAATTTTGAATGTCAAAATAAGAAGAAAAAAATAAAAAATAAAAATTAACAACTAAACATAATAAAAAAAGAAAGATTAAAAAAAACATCTTTCTTTTTTTATTAATAATGTGATTATAATATTGTCGAGGATTTTTATTTTGCGATAAAGATGCGTTTTTATAATTTGAATGATAATAATCTAATCTAATTTTAGATTGTTTTTTCATAGTAATTATTATTTTCTTGATTTTCTAATTCTTTCCCAAACAACTAATAATGGACAGGCGACAAAAATAGAAGAATAGGTCCCAGCAGTAATTCCAATAATTAAAGCTAAAATAAAATCTCTAACCGAAGTTCCACCAAAAAAGAAAATAGCAAACAAAGACAATAAAACAGTCAATGAAGTATTTATAGAACGAGTAAATGTTTCATTTATGCTTATATTTACCGTATCTTCAAAATCTTTACCTTTTGCCCTTAAAAGGTTTTCTCTTAAACGATCAAAAACAATAATAGTATCATGATTTGAATATCCTAAAATAGTTAAAAGAGCGATAATAAAAGTGGCTCCAATTTCAATGCCTAAAAAATGTCCTAAAATAGAAAAAGCGCCCAAAGTAATAATGATGTCATGAATTAAAGCTATAATTGCAATTAGTCCGTATTTCCATGAACTAATTGGTTTAGAAATTTTTCGAAACGCCCAGGCAATATAAATAATAATAATAATAATAGCTATAATTGTTGCTTTTATCGCTTTTTCTTTTGTCTCTTCTCCAATTGTCGGCCCAATTGAAAAAAATTTTTTTTCTTCAATTTTATTTTCTTTAGTGGATTTATTTGTAGATTGTGGTGTAATCTCTTGCAATGCTGTTATTATTTTTTGATGTGTCTCTTCATTAATACTTTTTGTTTTGATAATCACCCCTTTCGAATTTGTGAATTGAACACTGGTTTCACCAAAATTTAAAGAATTAATTTTTTCTTTAATTTGTTCTACACTCGGTCTATTATTTTGAAATTCTATTTCCATTAAAGCACCGCCAGTAAAATCAATATTTAGTTTAAATTGCCAAAGAATTAAACTAATTATACTAATAATAATTAAAATGCTGGAAATATAAAAATAAATTTTACGATGTTGAATTATGTTCATAAAAAAATTAAAATTATTTTATTTTTTTAAAATTAAACGAATTAGTTAATATTAAAAATGTTCTGGTGATTGTGATGGCTGAAAACATACTAACTAGAATACCAATAGCTAAAGTAATTCCAAATCCTCGAATCATGCTAGTGCCAAACCAATAAAGAATAAAGCAAGTAATTAAAGTTGAAACATTGCTGTCGCGAATTGAAAGCCAAGCGCGTTTAAATCCTTCATCAATCGCTAAAGCATTGGGTTTACCAATTTTTAATTCTTCTTTTATTCTTGAAAAAATTAAAATATTAGCGTCAACAGCCATTCCAATAGATAGAATAAAACCTGAAATACCCGATAGAGTTAAAGTAACTGGAATTAATTTAAATATAGCCAAAACAATCATTGTATAAATTCCTAAAGCGATAACAGATAGGAAACCTTTAAAGCGATAAAATAAAATCATATATAAAGCGACTAAAATTAGTCCAATAATTCCGGCTTTTAAGCTTTCCTGAATAGAAATTTT
>JAGVFS010000067.1 GCA_020057535.1 Patescibacteria group bacterium | reverse complement strand
TCGCTATTTCTCTTTGAGAAACGCCTTTTGATAATTGCTTAATAATTTGCCAACGAATAACAATTTCTTTAAATTCTGTTGGGGTTAAAATATCTTCTAAAAATTCGCTCATTAGTTTGAGATTTTTAATATTAGTAATTAATTTTATTAATTCTTGTTGATATTTTATATTCATAATTCATATATCACTGTAATAGTACACTAATACTTTATTAAATTAATTTAAAAGTGTCAAATTTATGCTGTGGATAATTATTTTTCTGTTAAATTTTCATTCTGTTTTTTTAAAAATAAATATTTCTCTAAAAACCCTTTGATCTGGCCTTGAATAAATAATAGAGTTTCTTAAAGTAATTTTAATAATATATTTTTGAAATAATTCTTTTGGCAATTTTAAATTATTTATCCATCCTTGTTTTTTTAATTCATTTAAAATAGGCAGAAACAATAACTCATTTTTAAAAGTTTTAAAAACAGGAAAAATAATTACAATTACCCCCTGTGTTTTTAAAATTTTTTTAAATTCTTTAAAGCCCTCTAAGTATAATTTTGATAATTCTTGAATTGTCTTATCTATATTTTGAATATTTTTTGTTGGTCCTAAATAAGGTTCAGAGATTATCGCGTCAACAGAATTAGACAATATTTTTTGAGATAGATTCCTTGCGTCGCATTGAAAAATTTTGATTTTTAATTTTTGATTTTTGATTTTTTTTTGAAGCCATTCTAAATTTTTTTTAGTTGTTTTAATGGAATTAAAATCAATATCACTGCCAATTATATTTTTATATCCCATTAAAAACGCTTCTTGTAAGATTGTTCCAGATCCGCAAAATGGATCTAAAATTATTTGATTTTCTTTTATTTGCCCTAAATTAAGCATTATTTGAGCTAATTTTAGAGGAAGCATTCCTTTCTGAATATCGCGAATCGGTCGATTAAAATCTCTCTCGTTATATTTTTCAAATTCTTGAACCATTAAAGTTCTACCTAAATAAATTTTATCTTTATCCGTTAAAATTAAAATTTCGCCACCTTGCTCAATTAATTTATTTTTTTTAACAACAACACTGGAAAGATTTTTTTCTTTAGAAATTACCCAACGAACCTTTAGGTCTTGTTCTTGTAATTTTCTTTTAATTTTTATCGCTAATTTTTTAAGATCATTTTGTGTTTTTAAAACAGAAGGCGCGTTTAAATTATAAAGACTTAAACCAAAATAAATTTTTTTATCTTTTTGAATATTAAATAATTTTATCCAGCGATTTTTATTGGTTAATTTAAATTCATTTGTCTCTTTTTTAAAAGCAAATTCTAAAAGATCCAAAACGTGCGAAGTTTCTTCTAAAATTTCTCCTATTTTAATCGACCCGCCCAAACGAGAGAAAAAAGTATTAATTGAAAATTTATTTTCAACTTTTAATAAAAGCGTTTCTTCTGAAAAAGAAATTATTTGAATGTTAACTTTAAATAATAAAAAAACATTTAATATTTCTATTATTGACAGGGTTGGATTATGTCCTAAAATAAAACAGTATTTCATAAAATAAACATTAAAACAAAAAATAAAATATTTAATATTAATTAAACGCAACCAAGCGAAAATAAAAATTTTGAGTTTTAATTGTAGTTTTGGTTTTTGATTTTTGAGATTTGAATTTTTTTATATTAAAAATTAATTTATAACAAAGATATAAGCTAATTTAAAACTATAAAGCATTGTAATTGTGTTTTATTAACACATTCTAAAAATTTGCGTATTTTATTTATTTATGTTAAGTTATTTTAACATTTATTAAAATTAAATCCACTTATTAATAAACTTAATTTAAAATTTTAATTTATAATTTTAATTTTATGCAACTTTACGATTTGCTTTATATTATTTCGAATCAATTCACTGACCCGGAAATTTTTTCTATTAAAGAACAAATTGAAGCCATTCTCCAAAAAAATAATGGCAAAATTATTAAAACCATTGAAATTGGAAGAAGAAAATTAAGCTATCCAATTAAACAAAATCGTTATGGGGTTTATTTTAGGGTTTTTTTTAATTTAGAACCAATCAATTCTAAAAAACTTAATAGAGATTTAAAATTAAATTTAAATATTATTAGATATCAAATTATTAAAACTAAATCATTTTTTATAGAAAAACCTGTGGTTCAAATGCCTTTAGAAACAGAAATATCTAAAGAAGAAAGAGAAGAGAGAGAAAAAAAAATAAAAAAAGAAGAACACGCTCATGAAGAATATACCCATAAGATTGAAAAGAAAAAAATAACCTTAAAAGAATTAGATGAAGAAAAACTTGATAAAATTTTAAGTCAAGATTAAGAGGCATAAAATATTAAATTAAATTAACCTAATTTAATCTAACTTGCCTCCTAAATAAGCTCACAATACCCCCCAATAAAAAATGTAAAATGTAAAATGAAAAAATTAAAATAAATAATTTAAAATTTTGTAAATTTAATTATTAATATTCATCAAAATTAATGATGGATAAAAAGAAGGAGAAAATATGAATTTAAATAGAGCTATAATTGTCGGTCGAATAACGCGAAATCCAGAGGTTAGAACAACTCCAAACGGTCAATCAGTGGCATCTTTTGGAATAGCGACTAATCGTTTTTGGAAAGGAGCTGATGGGCAAAAACAAGAAAAAGTTGAATTTCATAATATAGTTGCTTGGGGAAAATTAGCTGAAATATGCAATCAATATGTTACCAAAGGACAATTAATTCTTATTGAAGGACGAATAGAAACAAGGACATGGGAAACCCCGGATGGAAATAAAAAAAATCGAACTGAAATTGTCGCTGAAAATATGCAAATGGGGCCTCGTACTCAAGGTTCTATGCAACGAGAATCTACTCAAGAAAATGATTTACAAAATAATCTTTCTCAATCACAATCTTCGGAAGAAGAAATTAATATAGAAGAAATACCATTTTAAAAAATTAACTAATTTTTCTAATTCTTAATTTTAATTTTTATGTCTGATGCGCCAAAAAAAAAGTATTGTTATTTTTGTTTTAATAAAATTAATCAAATTGATTATTTAGATATTCAATTATTGCAAAGATTTATTTCATCTTACGCTAAAATTGTCTCTCGAAGAAGAAGTGGAGTTTGCGTTAAACATCAAAGAAAATTAGCTGAAGCAATTAAAAGGGCGAGAATTATGGCTCTTTTGCCTTTTATTAAAAAATAAAACAAAAATACGGGAGACAAATATTAAAACAAATTAATCTAATTGCCCCCCAATTTTAATTAATTTAAATAATGTCGCAATACTTTCAATAAAAAATGTAAGATGTAACTAAAAATTAAAATGGACAATTTGAAATTTTAAATTGTAAAAATTTTTTTAAAATTTTCGCCTATTCTATGCTTTCAATGTCTGAATTAAAAATTGGAGTAATTATTGAAATAGAAAATGAACCTTATGTTATACAATCCACGCAACACATTAAAATGGGACGTGGAGGGGCTATACTTAGAACTAAAATTAAAAATTTAATCTCTAATAATGTTTTAGAAAAAACATTTAAAAATAGCGATAAAATAAAAGAAGCCTCTTTGGAAAAAAGCAAGGCTAATTTTTTATATAAAGACGAAAATAATATTTATTTAATGAATAATCTGACTTATGAACAATTTTCTTTTTCAATTAGCCAAATTAGAAAAGAAATATTTTTTTTAAAAGAAGGACAAGAAGTAGAAATATTAAATTTTAATAATCAGCCAGTTAGCGTAAAATTGCCGCCAAAAATTGTTTTAGAAATAACAGACGCTCCATTGGGAATAAAAGGAGACAGTGCGACAGGGGCTTGTAAAGTTGCGACTTGCGAAACTGGATTGCAAATTAATGTTCCTTTGTTTGTTAAACAAGGGGATAAAATTCGAATTAAAACAGATACCGGGGAATATGTGGAAAAAGCGTAAGGCGAGTGTAAAATGTAGAATGTAGAATGTAGAATGTAGAAT
>JAGVFS010000020.1 GCA_020057535.1 Patescibacteria group bacterium | reverse complement strand
CCCAGTGATGGCGGATTTAAAGTTAAATATTAAAAATATGATAAATAAAAAAATTTATTTAGATTATGCGGCAACCACTCCGGTTGATCCTCGAGTTATCAAGGTAATGTTACCATATTTTACTAAAAAATTTGGCAATACAATGTCGTTGCATAGTTTTGGTCAGGAAGCAAAGGGGGTATTAGAACAAAGTAGGGGAAAAGTAGCAGATTTAATCGGAGTAAAGCCCGAGGAAATAATTTTTACTAGTTCTGCCACAGAAAGTAATAACCTTGCTTTAAAAGGGGTTGCTTTGGCTTATATGGGTTTTAATAATGACGGAAATTTTAGCAAAAATGATAAAGGTAAACTTGCGTGTCAAAATATAAAAGACAAAGCCGGCCATATTATTATTTCTTCTATTGAACACGCATGTGTTTCAGAAAGTGCTAAATGGTTAGAGACACAAGGATTTAAAATAACAAAAATAAAAGTTGATAAATATGGATTGGTTAATCCTGAAGACATAAAAAAAGAAATAAGAAAAAACACAATTTTAGTTTCAGTAATGTATGCCAATAATGAAATAGGAACAATTCAACCAATTGAAGAAATAAGCAAAATTTGTCGCGCAAAAAAAGTGTTTTTTCACACTGACGCGGCTCAAAGTTTTGGCAAGATTCCGATTGATGTTAATAAAATGAACATAGATTTATTAACTGCTTCTTCTCATAAAATGTACGGACCAAAAGGAGTCGCTTGTTTATATGTTAGAGATGGAATAAAACTTGTTCCAATTTTGCATGGCGGCGGTCATGAATTAGGATTAAGACCTTCGACAATAAATCTTCCAGCCATTATTGGATTTGCCAAGGCCTGCGAAATTTGTAAAAGAGAAATGAAAGAAGAAGCAAAAAGATTGACAAAATTAAGAGATAAATTGATAAACAGGGTTTTAAAAATTAAAGGTTCTTATCTTAATGGTCATGCTAAAAAACGATTGTCAAATAATGTTAATTTTTCTTTTCCTTTTGTGGAAGGCGAATCAATTGTAATTCAACTTGATCTTTTAGACGTCGCTGTTTCCACAGGCTCGGCTTGCAGTAGTACTAAACTTGAACCTAGTCATGTTCTTTTAGCTATAGGATTGAAACCAGAACAAGCGCATGGTTCTTTGAGATTGACTTTGGGTAGATGGACAACAGAAAAAGAAATTGATCATGTTTTGAAAATTTTGCCCGAGATTGTAAAAAAGTTTAGAAAAATTTCACCATTTAAAATGTATTAATTATATTAATAAAATTTTTTTATGCCCCTTTATTCAAAAGAAATAATTAAATATTTTAAAAATCCAAAAAATATGGGAAAAATTAAAAATTCTTCAGCATGCGGAATTGCTGGAAATTTGACTTGCGGCGATGTGATGAAACTTTATTTAAAGATTGAAAAAAATAAAAAAAATGAAGAGATTATAAAAGATATAAAGTTTGAAACAATGGGTTGCGCTGTTGCGATTGCTAATACGAGTTTATTGACAACAATGGTAAAGGGAAAAACAATTAAAGAAGCGTTAAAAATAAAAAATAAAGATTTGATAAAAAAATTAGGACAACCTCTACCAGCAATTAAAATTCATTGTTCGATTTTAGCGGTTGACGCTCTTCATGACGCTATTAATAATTATTTTAAAAAAACTTCAAAGAAAATTTGACAAGGGGATTTATAAAAAGATATGATTGATGCAATCATAAAAGTTAAAAATTTATAAAATATTTTTAGCTAAAATAAAAAATTTTCAGAATTTTTGCTAAATTTTAAAAAATAATTTCATTTTTTTAATGACTAAAACTTTTAGTCAAGAGGAGAAAAAAATATGGACAATCAAAATTTTAATCAGCCAATGCCGAAGAATTTTCAACAAATGCCGCCTGTTATGTCAAAACCGAAACCCCAAAAAAAATTTTTGGTTATTTTGGGTATTTTAGGGGTCGTTGTTATTATTGCTTTGGCTATTTATTTTATTTTATCAGAATCGGATCAAGAAATTATAAAGAAAACTGTCGAAAAAACTGTCGAAGAGATTTATAAACCGACTGTTGCCTTTGCTTCAAAATTTGCAACTTATGAAGAAGTGCCAGTTAATATCAACCCGAGAATTCCGGTTTATTCTGTGAGTCAAAATTTAAGTAATGTTACTAATGCAAGCTATTTTACTTTTTCTGACGCGGAAAAAAATCTGCTTGTAAAAAATGCTTTTATGGTAAAACCTTCCAATTATCATAATAATGAATTTTTTTCGCTTTACGAATCAAACGAATATAATTGTACGCCAAATTTCATTACTACTGATTCAATACTTCATAACTA
This sequence comes from Patescibacteria group bacterium, assembly GCA_020057535.1. GTDB lineage: Bacteria > Patescibacteriota > Patescibacteriia > UBA2591 > PGYQ01 > PGYQ01. The sequence goes on along the minus strand of JAGVFS010000020.1, from coordinate 7,099 downwards.
TCATTTAATGTTTGATTTTTTGTTTAAACAATTAGAGGAACAAAAATTGGCGATTGAACTAAAACAACTTAATGCCAATATGCTTTCTGAATCATTAAACCAATACAATAATTTAAAAGGAACAGAATGGGAAAATGCCGCTAAAAGGAATATCGGATTTTTTGCTGTTGGAAGTAAACTTTTGAATTTGTCAGTTAGCATTCCGTCAATTGTCGCAAATGAAGTTAACCAAGAATTAGCATTTATTGAAGCTCATCAAAGTATAGAAAAATCCCCAGTAATGAATATAGGCGGTGGAGAAGATATAATGATTGATACTCCGCAAGGACAGCAACCGTTAGAAGCATTGAAAGAGGATTATTCGCAATATGTTCCAAGGGGGCATTATGACAAGACTGAAGAATTAAAGGCCTATTTTAAATCAATGATGTGGTATAGCAGATTGACTTTTCGTCTGAAAAACGATGATGAAATAAAATCCGGAATTTTAATCACACTGGCTTTAAATAAAGAGAGCAACCAAGCGAGCTGGAATAAAATTTATGAACCGACAAACTTTTTTGTTGGCAAGAGTGATGACATTACTTATTATCAGTTCAAAGATTTAGTTGAAAAAATTTACGGCGTGAATGCCACAATTCAAGCGGTGTCAGGCGATAAAAATAAATTTATCTCCCTTGTTAATAAAACAAAAATATTAGAGTCGCCGCAAATAAACTCAATGCCAATTTTTCAAGCATCAATTCAAGCAGATAGAGAAAAAGAAATTAAGGGATTTCGTTTTATGGGGCAAAGATTCACCATTGACGCTTCCATTTTTCAACGTCTTGTTTATCGGGAAGTCGGCGATAAAACTAAATCTTGTCAGGCATTTAAATCAGAAGAAACAGGGTGCTTGTCAGGAGCGCGATGTCTTCCTAAAGGATTGGACATTCCCGCGACAATGGGTTCAAATGAAGCAAAAAGTATTTTGAATGAAATGGACGAAACTAAATATGCTTGCTATTCTGAAAATATGTCCAAAATGAATGAATATGTTTCAGGGCTCAATACAGAAATTTGGACGCAAAACCTATACTGGGGTTGGTTGTATCAACTCCGTCCGCTTCTTGATGTAAAACAAAGTGGCTATCCAGCTTTCATGCAAAACACTGCTTGGTTAAAAAAAGATCTTAATACATTTTTGGGAAGCTGGTCAGAATTAAAGCATGACACCATTCTTTACGCCAAACAAGTTTATACTGAATTAGGCGGGGGAGGTGGTTGTTCGGCAGAAGAAGAAAAAGAAGATCGTGGCTACGTTGAGCCAAATCCTTATGTTTACGCGCACCTCGCTTCACTTCTGAAAATGACAAATAAAGGATTAGAAATTCGTGGACTTTTAACGCCTAGTATGAAAGATAATTTGAGCAAAATGGAACAATTGGCAATGTTTCTTAAGACAATATCCGAAAAAGAATTAAATAACGAGAAATTAACCGATGAAGAATACGAGCTTATTCGTTCGTACGGTGGACAATTAGAACATTTTTGGCTTGAAATAAATAAGGACAATTCGCAATTTAAAGAATTAGGACAAAGCAATTTCCTAGAACAAAATCCAGCCGCGATTGTTTCTGATGTTGCCACTGATCCTAACGGCAAAGTGTTAGAAGAAGGTACTGGTAAAATTTTCGAAATTTATGTTGTAGTTCCAATTGATGGTAAATTAAAAGTTACTAAAGGCGGAGTTTATTCCTATTACGAATTTGTTTGGCCGATATCGGACAGGTTAACCGATAAAAAATGGCGAGAAATACTAAATTCTGATCAGGCTCCTGAATTGCCGTTTTGGACTAACGCATTTATCGTGAAATAAAATAAATGCAAAAAAAAATTACATGGATAATTTTATTTTCTATTTTTATTCTTGCCGTTGTTTTTTTGAGTGGTAATTACTATTTGTATTTTTTTAAAAATCGAGATTTTTCTAAAAATCAAGAGATATTAAATGATCAATCGCAAGGCGAAAAAGATTTTTTGGATTTTTCTGATCAGAAAAAGAAACTTTCTCAAATAAGCGAGGAAGTCTCTTTAATTGCGGTTGGTGATATTTCTTTTTCGCGAGGAGTAGAAAGGATAGTTAAAAAACAAAAAGATATTAATTATCCATTTTTGAAAATACGAGACTATTTAAAAGGCGCGGATTTAGTTTTTGGTAATTTAGAAACGCCGATTACGAAAGGACCAGAAATTCCTAATTTTAAAATGATTTTTAGGTCAAATCCTGGTACTGAACAAGCGTTAAAATATGCTGGATTTTCTGTTTTGTCTTTGGCTAACAATCACACACTAAATTTTGGGAAGCAAGGAATTAAGGATACTTTTAATTATCTTACGAAAGCGGGTATTAAATATGTTGGCGCTGGAAATAATGAACAAGAAGCTAATCAACCAGTTTATATTGAGAAAAAAGGAATAAAATTTGCTTTTCTTGCTTATAATGATAGCGATGTGGTTCCTGTTTCATATGAAGCAACTTATAACCGAGCAGGAACAGCGTTTATGCGAATAGAGAGAATGATTAAAGCAGTAGAAGAAGCAAAACAAAAAGTTGATTTTGTGATTATTTCTATGCACGCTGGAACTGAATATACTCAAAAACCAAATAATTCACAGGTGAATTTTGCTCATACGGCGATTGAGGCTGGAGCCGATTTAATTATTGGTCATCATCCTCATGTCGTCCAAGTAATGGAAAAATACAAAGGGAAATATATTTTTTACAGTTTGGGAAATTTTGTTTTTGATCAGCCACAGTCGCAAGAAACAAAAGAAGGATTGGTTATTAAAGTTTATTTTACAAAAGATGGAATTAGTAAAATTTCTTTTTTGCCAGTGGTTATGGAAAATTTAGCCCAGCCAAGAATAGCAAATTTAAAGAAAGCTGAGAAAATTTTGCAAAGATTAAAATTTTTATTGACAAATCAAGATATTTATTTTTGGAGTGACGACAAAAATAATTTTGAAAAGAAAACAAAAGCGGTAATTTACGATAAAGCTTTAAAAAACAAAGGAATTATTCTTAAACAAAAACAGATGGATTTGGATAATGATTTAATTTTAGAAAATTATATATTGGAAAATGGCAGGTTGGTGGTTGTAAAAAATTTAAAAATAATTTGGCAGTCGCCAAACAATTGGTGGATTGATGATTTTGTTTTTGCTGATTCAAATAATGACGGAATTGTGGATATAAATTTATCTCTTTGGAAATCTGGTAATTTTGGTACATCAAAACCTTTTTGGGTAAAAGAAAACGATATGAGTATAAAAAATCATTTTTTCGTTTTAGATTTTATTGGAGGCGCAATGAAACAAGTTTGGGGTTCTTCTAATCTCGGTGAGCCGAACTGTGAATTTCAAATTACCGACATTGACAATGACGGAAAAAATGATTTGATTGTGATTGAGGGAGATTATTTGCAGAAATTAAAATGCAACGGAAATTATGTTGCGGTTTGGAAATGGAATGACTGGGGATTTTCAAATGAGTGGCGAAGCGAAAAAGGAAATTTTGCAAATTTAGAGATTAAAAAAATTGACGGGAAAAACTATATTATGGTTGATGCGAAATAACGCATAAAGACAGAAATACCTTGTCTATATCAGATAGATATTGTTACTTTGTAATAAATTTTATAAATAAAATTTATTACAAATATTTTAGATTATCCTGAAGATCATTTATTAAATTTTCATGGTAATGGGAGCGATTGTGATTTTAGAATAAAAAAGAATTGCTATATAGAAACAGCTATATTATAAAAATAACAAAAAAACATTTAGAATGAATGGGGATGATAAAATTTCATAAAAGAATTTGCTACCAAATTATTCAGTTGAACTATTTGTAAAAAAATAATTATCTTAGTAAGATCTTTTATCGATTGTTAAAAAGTGAATGGTTTATTTATACTCATTTTAATTTTTATTTATATAGTTCCCTTAAAGTTTTAATAAAAAAATAAATGAAAAAAAATAATACTTTAACAATAAAATTAGATCACGGGGCAGGAGGGTCTGCTTCGTGGGAGTTGTTAAAAGAAATTAGAAAAATTTTAAATTTTAAAGGTAAATGGCAAAATTGTGAAGATGATGCAGCTGTTTTTAATTTAGGAAAAGAAAAGTTAGTTTTTACTACTGATGCTTTTATTGTTGATCCGATTTTTTTCCCAGGCGGTGATATTGGGAAAATCGCTATCAGTGGAACCATAAATGATTTAGCTGTAATGGGCGCAAAACCATTAGGAATTTCTTTAAGTATGGTAATAGAAGAGGGGTTTTCTCAAATTGATTTAATGAAAATTATTAAATCAATTGATCAAGTGAGTCGTGAAGCTGGCGTGCCAGTAGCAACAGGGGATACTAAGGTTATGGAAAAAGGGAAAATAGATAAAATTGAAATTACTACAGCAGGAATAGGAATTACAAGAAAAATAATTAAAAATAACAACACACAATTAGGCGATTTTATCATTACTTCTGGCGATTTAGGCGAACATTCTATCGCGCTTTTATCTAAAAGATTTAATTATCAAACAAAAATAAAAAGTGACACTCAGCCGCTTAATAAAATTTTAAAAAAAGTCGGACCATATTTAAACGCTTGCAAAGATCCAACAAGGGGGGGGTTAGCTGCTAATATTGTGGAGATTGCAAATAAATCAAAAATAAAAATAATTTTAGATGAAAAAATTCTGCCCTATAAAAAAGAAACTATTGCTTTAACTGAACTTTTAGGAATTGATATTTTTTCTTTGGCTTCAGAAGGCAGATTTATAGCTTCTGTTTCGCCAAAAAATATAAATAAAGTTTTAAAAATTTTAAAGCGATTTAATCCAGAGGCAAAAATAATTGGAGAAGTTAAAAATGGCAAAGGGGTTTTTTTAAAAACAAATTTAGGTTCTTTACGTCCAATTGAAATGCCAAAAGGAAAATTAATTCCGAGAATTTGTTAAAAAATAAATAATTTGCCCGAAACTTAAACCAGCATCGCTTCGCGGGATTTTTTTATTTAGATAAGTGTTTTTTGATTTTAAATAAGAAGAAATTATTTTATTATTAGCAATTCCGCCAGAAAAAAATATTTGACATTTGGTATTTGACATTTGGCATATTTGATACAGCCCTTGTGCAATATATAATTGGGCGGTAGCTGCTAATCTTTTTTTATCGCGATGCAAATTTTTTATTAAATATTCAAATAAAAAAGTAGTATTTAATAATTTATAGTTTGTAGTTTGTAGTTTGTAGTCAAAAATTTTTGGTTTTAAATCAGAATATGGAATAGTGGAATTTTTTTCCAACAAATCAATTGGTTCGTGTTTGTAATTTCTTTCATTTTTACAAAATTCTAAAAGAATAGAAACAGCGTCTAAAATTCTACCAGCGCTTGAAGTTTCTTGGCAATTAAAATTTTGCTGAAGTTGATTATAAAGCAATTCAAATTGATTTTTGGTGTAATATTTTTTTACAAATTGATATATAAATTGTTTCTTTGTTTTTATTTTGAATTTAGAATTTTGGGAATTATTTAAAAATTGAAAATTAAAAGCTTGTGGCGAGCTTGTTGAATCCATTGAAAATTTTGCTAATATGCTTATTAACATTCTTGCTGGTTCTTTCATTGCCAAATCTCCTCCAATCATAATTTGATTTTCTAAATGTCCTATTCTTTGAATTTGAAATTTAGAATTTTTCATTATTTTACATTTTGCATTGTCATTTTGCATTTTGATTTTTACATTTTGCGCTTGAAACATCTCTCCGCCCCAAATTTTTCCATCTAATCCATAACCAGTGCCATCGCAAGCAATGCCAAAAAATAAATTATGAATTATGGATTTAGAATTATAAATAATTTTATCGCCAATTGCGGAGAAAATGTGCGATATGTGGTGTTGAATTTTAATGTATTTTGCTTTGAATTGTCTAGCTAATTTTTTACCCAAAATAGTGGTTTTATAAAGTGGATGAAGATCGGTTAAAATAATAGTCGGTTTTATTTTATTTTTTTTAAAAAAATTCAAAACAGATTTTTGAAAATTTTTATAATTTTTTTCATCTAAAAGATCGTTAAAATTTTCAGAAAAAAAAATTTTCCCAGAAAAGTAAACAGAAAAATTGCCAGCTGATTCCGCCCCCAAAGCAAGAATTATTTGGTTTGGTTGTAGTTTTTTAAAAAAATTCGTATTATTACAGTTGATAATGTCACTAAGAGAGTGATTAGCTTTCCAGAAGGTGGTTATGATTTTTGACTGGTTTTTATATTTTAATGTTTTCATATTTTAATGTTTTTATAATATACTAGTATAGTATACTCTAATTATGAAATCAAAACCAAAAATTGCATTTTTTTCTCTTACTTCTTGTTCTGGGTGTCAAGTGGAAGCGTTAAATTTAGGAGAGGAATTTTTGAATATTTTAAAATACATAAAGGTTGAAAATTTTCCTTTAATTAAAGAGAGAAAAAAAATTAAAAAATATGATATTGTTTTTATTGAAGGTAGTCCAATAACAAAAGAAAATATAAAAGAATTAAAAGAAATTAGAAAAAAAACAAAATTTTTAATCGCTTTAGGAACTTGCGCTTGTTTTGGTTGTGTTCCAAAAATGAAAAATTATAAAGACAAAGACGAGATAATAAAAAATGTTTATCAATTTACAAAAAAAATTGATAATTTTGAAATTAAACCTTTAAAAGATTATGTGCCAGTAGATTTTGAATTACCTGGTTGTCCGATTGATAAATCGGAATTTTATTGGGCTGTCTGTCAATTATTAGCTGGTAAAATTCCAAAAATTTCTCAAAGGCCAGTTTGTTATGAGTGCCAGCTTGAAGAAAATGAATGTCTACTTCAAAAAGGCAAAATATGTTTGGGTCCTTTAATTTTGGGTGGATGTGGAGCTGTTTGTTTAAAATCTAATTTACAATGCGATGGTTGCCGCGGGTTTTTAGAAAATCCAAAAACAGAAAATTATATTAAAATTCTTGAGAAACACGAGATTAATAAAAAAGACTTTGAAGAAAGTTTAGAAATTTTTGGTTTAAAATAAT
>JAGVFS010000032.1 GCA_020057535.1 Patescibacteria group bacterium | reverse complement strand
TTTTTTAAAAAGGTGTATATTATAAATAATTTAAAGTAATCATATAACAACTAAAATTGGTTGTAAAATTTTTATGTTAAGAACTCACACTTGCGGGGAATTAAATAAAAAAGATGTAGAAAAAATTGTGGAATTAACTGGTTGGGTACATCGACGTCGAGATCATGGTGGTCTTATTTTTATTGATTTGCGGGATCGATATGGTTTAACTCAATTAACTTTTAATCCAGATGTAAGTCAAGAAGCTTTAAAAAAAGCGGATAAATTGCGAAATGAATGGGTGATAAAAGTTAAAGGTAAGGTTGGACTAAGACCAAATGACATGATAAACAAGAAATTAAAGACCGGAGAAATTGAAATTAAATGTTTGGAAATTGAAATTTTGTCAAAATCAAAAACCCCGCCATTTGAATTAGATGAAGAAAAAAATATAGAAACAAACGAGGCTTCACGTTTAAAATATCGTTTTATTGATTTAAGAAGACCAAAATTACAAGAAATACTTAAAATTAAGAATGAGTTTTTTCAACACATAAGAAAATATTTTAATGATCGTAATTTTATTGAAATTCAAACTCCGATTTTAGCCAATTCTTCGCCTGAAGGCGCGCGTGATTTTTTAGTGCCATCTCGACTTTATCAAGGGAAATTTTACGCTTTGCCGCAAGCCCCGCAACAATTTAAACAACTTTTAATGATTGGCGGACTTGATAAATATTTTCAAATCGCTCCGTGTTTTCGCGATGAAGATCCAAGAATGGATCGACATTATGGAGAATTTTACCAATTAGATATGGAAATGAGTTTTGTTGAACAAGAAGATATTTGGCAAGTTATGGAGCCTTTGTGTATTGAAATAACTAAAAAATTTTCTAATAAAAAATTAGTCGCTTTGGAAAATGATGGCAGCTTTAAAAAAATACCATGGAAAGATGTCATGAATAAATATGGAACCGATAAACCTGATTTGCGTTTTGATATGGAAATTACGCAAATAACTAAAATTGTAAAAGATTGTGGATTTGTTGTTTTTGCTCAAGCTATTGAAGTTGGTGGCGTAGTTCATGCTTTAAAGATTGAAGGTGGCGCTAAATTTAGTCGAAAAGAAATTGACGAGATAACTGAAATTGCAAAAAGTAAAGGCGCCAAAGGTTTGGCTTATATTAAATTAACTCAAAACTCAAATATTAAAACTCAAAATTTAGAAATCAGCTCCCCGATTTTAAAATTTTTAGGAGAAGAATTAACTGATAAAATTATTAGAGAATTAAAAGCTGAAGCAGGGGATATAATATTTTTTGGCGCGGATAATTGGAAAACTGTTTGTTTAAGTTTGGGCGCTGTTAGAAATGAGTGCGCTTTAAGACTTGGATTAAAAGATAATACAAAAGCGGCTTGGTGCTGGGTAATTGATTTCCCAATGTATGATTATTCAGAAATTGAACAAGGAAGAATAGATTTTGCGCACAATCCTTTTTCTATGCCGCAAGGGGGGTTAAAAGCGTTAGAAACAAAAGAGCCGTTGGAAATTTTGGCTTATCAATACGATTTAGTGTTAAATGGTTTTGAGGTTTCAAGCGGCGCCATTAGAAATCATCAGCCAGAAATTATGTATAAAGCGTTTGAAATAGCGGGATACACGAAAGAAGAAGTTGATAAAAAATTTGGTGCAATAATTAGGGCGTTTGAATATGGCGCTCCTCCGCATGGAGGAAACGCGCCCGGCATTGATCGCATCTTAATGGTGTTTTTAGATTTGGATTCAATTCGTGATATTTACGCTTTTCCAAAAGATGGTCATGGCAAAGATTTAATGATGAATAGTCCGTCAGAAGTTGATAAAAAACAATTAAAAGAATTAGAAATAATTTCACAAGACTAAATTTCGTAAAATTTTATTTTACTATTTTTTTCATTATTTCTTTTAATTCTTCATCCGAATAGTATTCAATAATAATTTGTCCCCCTTTTTCTTTAGGTAAAATTTTAACTTTAGTTTCTAAAATCTCTCTTAATTTTTCCTCTTTTTCTTCTAAATTTGGATCTAATTCCAAAATTTTTTTAATTCGTTTATTTCCTCTTTTTATATTTTCCGTTTCTCGGACGCTTAATTCATAGCGAAGAATTTTTTTAAAAAGTTTTAATTGTTCTTTTGGATTATTAAAACTTAAAATTATTTTTGCGTGTCCCAAATTAATTTTACCTAAAATTAAACCCTCTTGAATTTTTTCCGGCAAAGATAAAATTCTTAAAATATTGGCGATTGTAGCTCTATTTTTACCTATTTTTTTTGCCACTTCTTCTTGGGTTAAATTAAATTCATCAATTAATCTTTGATAAGCTCGGCCTTCTTCAATTGGATTTAAATTTTGTCTTTGAATATTTTCCACTAAAGCTAATTGTAATTTTTTTGACGCTTTTGCTTTTTTAATTATTACTGGCACGGTTTTAAACCCAGCTATTTTAGCCGCTCTTAACCTTCTTTCCCCCGCAATTAATTGATAAAATCCGCGTTCTTCATCTTCGTCTACGATTAAAGGTTGTAAAATTCCGTGTTCTAAAATGGAATTAACTAATTCTTCCAATGCTTCGTGATTAAAAATTTGTCGGGGTTGTTCGGGATTTGTTTTAATTTTTTCTATTTGTATTTCAATATTTTTATTTTTAATTTGATCAAAATTAAAATCATCAGAAGTATTGACAGGTTGCGGCCTGTTTTTTTCTTTTGTTAAATTATTTTGAAGAGGAATATTTTGATTTGAAATCAAAGCTCCTAATCCGCGTCCTAAATGTTGCATAAAAAATAAAAGCGTAAAGTTTAAAACGTAAAATTTTAGTTTAAATTAAATTTAAAATTAAATTAAAATTTATCATTATTTAAAATATCAATAATTTCTTTGGTTAATTTTTCATAAGCTTTTGCTCCTTTTGAAATTGGATCAAATTGTAAAATTGTCTGCCCAAAACTGGGGGCTTCGGCTAATTTTACCGTTCGTGGAATAACTGATCGAAAAATTTTATGAGGAAAATATTGATAGAGTTCCATCAAAACAGCTTCGGATAATTTATTTCTTTTGTCATACATAGTGACAACCGCGCCTAAAATTTCCAATTCTGGTTTTAAATTTTTTTGAACAAGATTGATTGTGCTTAAAAGTTGTCCCAATCCTTCTAAAGCATAATATTCGGCTTGAACTGGAATTAATATTTTATCTGTTGCCATTAAAGCGTTGATTGTTAAAAGACAGAGAGACGGTGGACAATCAATAACAATGTAGTCATAATTATTTTTAATTTCTGAAAGCGCTTTTGTTAAATAAAACTCTCTATTTTCTAAATTAACTAATTCTACAGTCGCACCAGCCAAAGATTCGTTTGATGGAGCGATATAATAATTTAAAAAAGAAGTGGGTTGAATTATTTCTTTAAATAAATTTTTTCCAATTAAAGTTTCATAAACCCCTTTTTCTCTATTTTTTAATTCAATCCCCACTCCAGAAGAGGCGTTGCCTTGAGGATCAAAATCAATTAATAAAACAGATTTTCCCATTTTTGCCAAAAAAGCCCCGAAATTAACAGCGGTTGTGGTTTTTCCCACTCCTCCTTTTTGATTAACAATTGAAATTACTTTAGTCATAATGTTTTGATAATATAATAAAAAACACAAAAACACAAGAACATTAAAATACAAAAAACATAAATAAAAAAATAATTCCCGATGATTAT
>JAGVFS010000030.1 GCA_020057535.1 Patescibacteria group bacterium | reverse complement strand
ATAAAGGTTTTGAGTATATAATTTATATACAACATGAGGCCTGTCAATTATTTGATTGACAATATTATTAGTTTCTAATTTCATAGAAATGAAACTATAAAATGTGTCAAAATAGAAAGACAATAAAAAAAATTTATGATTAAAAAAGAATTTATTTGGCGGGAAATTTTATTCCAAGACATAAAAAAAATTTTTAATTTTACTCAAAAATAATTGTTAAAAAAATTTAGCTTTTTAAAAGTACGGTTTTTAACGTTCTTGAAATTCTTGAAGATTTTGGCGCTATTAAAGTGACTGGACAAAATTTTTCTGTTATTGACGCGAAAAAATTTTTATATATTTGAGTAACATAAAGAAATATTAAAAAAAATAATTCATGGAACTTGAATTGCGGAAACCGTTCAAATAAAAGGAAATATGCCAGTTAATGTAATTTTTGGTATTTTAGCGTTTATATTATGAAGTATAAAGATGTACCAGCTGGTTATAGTAAAGTTTATATTTATGTTAATTAAAATGAATTAGATGAAATTAAAAAAACGTTTTCTAGAAACAAAAGGACAAATCTTTTGTTTCTAGAAAAGTGATATAAAGTTATTAAATTTGGCAATGATATAACGTCAAATATTTAGATATTTGTTGATCTTTGGAATATGAAAGGCTGGTATGTTAAGGATTTTAATCGTTTTAAAAAATAAAATATTCTCTCTTTATAAAAGAATTTAATTTTTTAAAATACGGCGTGAATTTATTGATTTATTAAAAAGCGTACGTGGAATTAAGGAATTAAATATTAATGAACAAAAAATGGCAAAAATACGAAAAATGATTTTAGAGAAATTAATTAAGTTGACATAAGATTTTTTTTGTTATATTTTAAATATAAAATAAATTATTTTTTTTATAAAAAGTTTATTTATTGTCCTGGATTAACAATCCAATAATAGCGGCAAAAAGACATTGAAGAAATTTGAAAATTTTCTTTAAAAAAAAAGAAAATAAATATTTAAAGATTCAACCTTAAGAAAATATCAAATTATCAATAGAACTAAATTTATTATATCAGAATATGAAAATGAAAATAAAAACCTTAAGCAAAATATTATTTAGTCTTTTTTTAATTGTGTTTTGTGTTTCATTGATTATTCCAATGACTATTAATGTTCAGTTTGCTAATGCCGCAGTAAACACAAAAGACCTTCTTGATCCTAATGTAATAAATCAAACAGGATTACCACAACAAGATTTAAAGGTGACAATAATGAGAATTATTAATGTTATTTTAGGATTTTTGGGAATTATCGCGATAATTTTAATTGTTTACGCTGGATTTCTTTGGATGACATCTCATGGTAATGAAGAAAAACTTAAAATAGCAAGAAGAATTTTAATTAATGCGATTATTGGTTTAGCTATTATTTTATCAGCTTTTATTATTGTTAATTTTGTTTTTAAAGCTCTTTTAGGAGAGGGTAGCAATCAGCCATATCAAAGTTGTACTCCAAAAACTTGCATTGCTTGTCATTATGTTTGTAATGCAGAAGGGACTGGTTCTGAATATACTCCAGGTTGCGTAGATTCTTGTCCACCTCCTCCGCTTTCTTATTTTGTGGTTAAATGGGTTGATCCAAAAAATGAAGAAAAAGATGTTGCTTTATGTAGAATTATTCAAGCTGGATTTAACGATGAATTAGATAAAAATACAATAAATGCCAATAATGTTTTTATAAAAATAAAAGATGGAAAAAAGGAAGGAGAAATTTGTGATTTAAATAAAAATTGCGCTTCAGGAAAATGTGAAGCAAATAAATGTGTTGGTAAAACAGTTGCTGGAACTTTTATAACAGCAAAAGAAGTTTTTCAATTTAGAACGATAAAAGATTTTGAAGCAAATACAGCTTATCAAGTAGAAATTACAACTAATGTTAAAAGTGTAAAACGTATAGCCATCAACGCAACCGATTTAAAAAGAAAATGGATTTTTACAACTGGAACATTAAGCGACACAACTCCGCCTAAAGTAGATCAAGTTTATCCTGAAGATAAAAAAGTTAATATTTGTTTAGCAGCGCCGATTGAAGCTATTTTTAATGAACCAATGGATGTTATTTCTTTAATGAATAACGACGCTTTAAAAATTGATCCAAAATTAACTTCTGGTTTTTCTCATAATATTAATAACGCTAACATTTTAATCGCTAATCCAAATGAAAATTATCAAAAAACGAAAAAATACACCCCTATTTTAAATAGCAGCATTATTGCGGATTCTTGCGGAAATTTTTTAGATGGAAATGGTAATGGAATATCTGAAAAAACACCACTTGACGACTACGCCCCGCTGCCAATTAATAGTGATCCAGATTGGTCTTTTACCACTGGGACAGAAGCGTATTGCAAGCCAGAAATAACTAATATTACTTCTAGTGGATATTATGACGGAAATAAAATTTCAATTTTAGGAAATTATTTTACTATTGCAGGAGATGTGATTTTTAATAATAATGTTTATTCTGGTTGGAATTGTTTTGATAACGATTTTTATCCTCAAGAAGTTTGTGTTTCTAAATGGGAAGATAAAAAAATTGAATTAAAAGTTCCGTCCGGGACAGGGGATTCAAATGGCGCGATTAGTGGTGAAGTTTTGGTTAAAATAGACGAATTTTTAAGTAATAGCAAAGATTTTAATGTTTTAAGTCCGCATATAAATTGGATTTTTCCAGAAAAAGGAGGCAAAGAACAATTTATTACTTT
>JAGVFS010000074.1 GCA_020057535.1 Patescibacteria group bacterium | reverse complement strand
ATTCATAATTCATAATTCATAATTCATAATATGTTTAAATCTTTTTCTTTAAAAGAACAAAGTTATTTGGGTATTGATATAGGAATGGGAAGTATTAAAATAGTGGAAATTAAGAACGAAAAAGGTAAGCCAAAATTAGTTACTTATGGATTTATTGAACACGGTGTGGATATAGTTCATGATAATTCCGAAGAAGCAAAAAAACGTGTTGCTGATTTAATTTTAAAAATTTGCGAAAAAGCTCAAGTATCTACACAAAAAGTAATTGCCGGGCTACCTACTTTTTCTGTTTTTAATTCAATTATAAATTTACCTTTGATTTCTAATAAGGATTTACCTTCGGCAATTAAATGGGAAGCTAAAAAATTTATTCCCATGCCAATAGAAGAGGTTATTTTAGATTGGAAAATATTAAAAGAAGAATCCCCTAAAAAAAATGAAATAAATAATAAAGATAAATCGCAATCCTCCGTCCCTATGGAAAAAATAAAAAAAACAAAAGGATTGCGAATTTTTTTAACAGTCGCCTCTCGAAGTTTAATTAAAAAAATTGCAGATATTTTTAAACAAATTAATTTTGAGCTTTTAAGTTTAGAAACCGCGTCATTTGCTCTAACGCGTTCTTTAATTGGTTATGATTTAAACCCAATAATGATTGTTGATATTGGAGCGGCTATAACAAGCGTTATTATTGTTGAAAAAAATATACCAATTTTAAATCGAAGTATTAATATTGGGGGAGTTTCTGTTACTCAAGCAATTGCCAATAGTTTAAATATTAATTTAAAGAGAGCGGAACAATTTAAACGTGATATTGGAATATCTAATGTTTCTACTCAAGATGGAACATCTAGAATAATTCAGTCTATTTTAGACAATATTATTAATGAAATTCGTTATACTATTGAACTTTACGAACATCAAAATTTAAAAAAAATAGAAAAAATTATTCTTACAGGAGGATCGGCTTATCTTCCTAATTTGCCCGATTTTTTTTCTAATATCCTAAAGAAAAAAGTTTATATCGGAGATCCTTGGTTTCGAGTAATTTATCCTTTGGAATTAAAACCAGCTTTAGAAGAAATTGCCCCTCGTCTATCAACGGCCATTGGTTTGGCAATAAGAGAAATCTAAAAAAAATTTAAAATGTAAAAATTAAAATGAAAAATAACTTACCTGTCTTGATTTAGTTAATTTTAATAATCATTTTTTATAAAATGACACTTTAATTAAAAGCGAAATCAAAACGGCAATACAAGAATAAAAAAGTAATTTTATTTTTAATCCTTTTTTACTGATTTTTAAAAATATTTAATTTTTAGATTAATCTTAGTTAAAAAAATCGCCATAATAAACACTTTCTTAAAAATATTTGTATTAATTTAGCTAAAAGTGTTATTCTTAATAGAGGGAGGCGATTTTAATTTTTTTTATATTTTTATTTGTCATTTTACATTTTGATTTTTATACTTTGATTTTTTATGCAAGCTCCAAATTTATTACCAGAAGAATTAAGGAAAAAAGAAGAAGAATTAGAAAAAATAAAAAACAAACCAGAAACAGAAGAAATAAAATTAAGCGCGCTAGATAAATTAAATATTCCAATTAAAAACAATAAAAATACTATTGGATTTTTTGATAGAATTAAATCTTTTTTTTCTAAAAAATCAGAACAAAAAATGAAAGATATAAAAATTAAGTCTATTGATGAACGAATAAAATTAAAAAATGAAGAGAATTTTAGAGAAAAAGCATCTCTTTTAGCTTCAGCCCCTTTATTAAAAACATCTTATCAAAAAATAAGACATAATTTTTCAGAAGTGCCAAAAAAAATAGAAGAAGAAAATAAAAAGCAAATTTCAAAAGGAATAGAAATTAATTTAATTCCAGAAGAAATGAAAAGTTTTGTTAGACCAACTAAACAAATAAAAGCTTTAGGAAAAGCTTTAGCTGGAAGTATAATTATTCTTATAATATTTTATGGGGGATTTATATTTTATAAATTGAATATTATTAATCAAATTCAAGATTTTCAAAATCAAGTAAAAAAAATAGATAATGAATTGGCTAATTATAGCGAGTTTGAAGAACAAGAACAAATACTTCAAACTAGAATAAAATTAACTCAAAAATTAATAGATACTCATGTTTATTGGACGGATATTTTATTTTTTTTAGAGAATACTACAATAAAAGATATAACTTATATTACTTTAAGTTGCAATTTAGATTCATCTCAAAAAAATATTGATAATAAAAATGAATTAATAGCAAAAATCAATATTGAAGGCGTTGGAAAAGATTTTGCTACTATAAAAGATCAATTATTAACATTTCAAAAATCTGAAAATTTTATAAAAACAGTTGAAATTAACGAACTTCTATCCACAAAAGAACAAAAGAAAAAGAAAGAATTTCAAAAATTAGAAGGAATTGGATTTAAAATAGACATAGAATTACAACCCGGAATTTTACAACACACATTTTAAAAAAATAAAAAGTT
>JAGVFS010000015.1 GCA_020057535.1 Patescibacteria group bacterium | reverse complement strand
ATTAGATATATGATTGTTTGTGTGAAATAAATAAAATTAAAATCTTTTCTTTTTTGTTTGATGTTTTTTAATAATTTTAAGACGCATTAAAGATTGAGCTAAAGTCGCTTTTACATCCGCAATTTCCACATCCTCTCTTTTTTCTTCTAAAAGTTTTTTTGCTTTTTGTCTTGCTTCTTCTGCTCTAATTTCATCAATATCTTCGACTCTTTCTGCCATGTCAGCTAAAATAATAATTTTATTTCCTTTTTGAACTTCCAAAAATCCACCTGAAACCATTATAAAAAATTCTTCTATTCCTTTTTTTAATTTTAATTCTCCAGCCGAAACCAAAGCGCTGATCAATGGAATGTGATTAGGTAAAACAGTAATTTCTCCATCTTTTGTGGGAATTACAGCTAAATCAATCTTATCTTTATAAACTGTTTTTTCTGGGGTTGTGATTTCAAAATCAATCATAAAAATTTAAAATGTAAAAATCAAAATAAATACAATAATACATAAGGGATATTTTACGACTTTTAATTTTTAACTTCTTTAATACTTCCTTTCATATAAAATTCTTGCTCTAAAATTGAATCGTATTTTCCTTCAAGAATTTCTTTGAAACTTTGAATTGTTTCTTTAATTGACACGTATTTTCCGGGAGTTCCAGTAAAAACTTCGGCAACAAAAAATGGTTGAGATAAAAATTTTTGAATCTTACGAGCGCGCATAACTGTAATTTTATCTTCTTCTGATAATTCTTCCATCCCAAGAATCGCGATAATATCTTGAAGATCTTTATAGCGTTGCAAAATTTTTTGCGTTCCTCTAGCAACTTCATAATGTTCTTGTCCAATAATTTGCGGATCTAATGCAGTTGAATTTGAATCTAAAGGATCCACGGCCGGATAAATTCCCAATTCAGAAAGACCTCGAGAAAGCACAACCGTTGAATCTAAATGAGCAAAAGTTGTAGCTGGTGCTGGATCAGTTAAATCATCGGCTGGAACATAAATTGCCTGAACAGAAGTAATTGATCCTTTTTTTGTCGATGTAATTCGTTCTTGTAGTTCTCCCATTTCAGTCGCCAAAGTCGGTTGATATCCAACAGCCGAAGGAATACGACCAAGCAAAGCGGAAACTTCAGATCCAGCCTGAGTAAATCTAAAAATATTATCAATAAAAAGCAAGACATCTTTATTTTGTTCATCTCTAAAATACTCTGCCATTGATAGAGCAGATAGGGCAACACGCGCTCGAGCTCCGGGCGGTTCATTCATTTGTCCAAAAACTAAAGCTGTCTTTTTTAAAACCCCTGCTTCCTTCATTTCATAATATAAATCATTTCCTTCGCGAGTTCGTTCTCCAACTCCAGCAAAAATAGAATATCCTCCATGTTCTTGAGCAATATTTCTAATTAATTCTGTAACAATAACAGTCTTTCCTACTCCAGCTCCACCAAATAAACCGACTTTCCCTCCTTTTATAATTGGACAAATTAAATCAATAACTTTAATGCCTGTTTCTAAAATTTCTGTTTTGGTTGATTGTTCGGTAAATTTTGGGGCTTTACGATGAATTGGATATTTTAACTGTAAATTTTCAATTTCTGTTGAATCTAACCCATCAATTGGTTCGCCAAGTAAATTAAACATTCTGCCTAATATTTTTTCTCCCACAGGCACTTTAATTGGTTCCATAGAATCTTCTACTTCCATTCCTCGAAATAAACCATCTGTTGAAGACATAGCTAGTGTTCGAACTTGATTTGATCCTAAGTGCTGTTGCGTTTCTAGGATCAAACGATGATTAATTCCTGATAATTGATAATTAACAATTAAAGCATTATAAATTTGAGGTAATTTTCCCTCACTAAATTCTACGTCCACCACTGGACCAATTATTTGACTAATTTTTCCTTTATTCATAAGGTTTTATTTAAATTTTCCTTTTCACGCGCCTTGACAAAAAGGAAAAAAGATGATAAAAATATTAAAATAATTTCATTACTTTTTAAGTAAATTTAAAATGTAAAAATCAAAAACATTTTAAATTTTGATGTGCTGTTTTAAAATCTGTAGACAGAAAAAGCATATAGCTTAATTAGAGATTAAAATTGGTTAATTCTCCTTTTCCTATTTTAATCCCCTTAATTTTTCTTTTGTCTACAGATTTTAAAATAGCATTTTTTATTTATTGTGATAGAAGATGGAATTATATTTCCACTTTTTAGATGTAATTAGAATGGTAAATTAAATCATTTAATTAGATTAATCACTCTCCACTCCTCCCCCTGTGATATAAAAGTCTTGTCAGTGTAATTTTTTTTTAAAATGGTCTATCTGGTGTTTTACATTCTTAATTCTAAATTCTGCATTCTGCATTTATTCCACGGCTTTTCCAATTAAACAAACCGCGCCCCATGGTTTATAATGGCTTTTAAAAATTTTAACTTTTTTTTCACCATTAAGATAAGTAACAGTTCGAGTAAATTTTGCGTCAGCTCCGTTATGACTAGTTTCAATACATTTTTTTTCTCCTGGCTTTAAATTTTTCGTTTTAATAATTTTAGTTTTAGGGGCTTTAACAATATTAAAAATTTTATTTTTTGTTATTTCAACTTTTCTACCATCACTAACTCCCCAAAATTCAAAAATTAAATCATCCTTTTCTATTTTAGTTTGAATTAAAATATAATTATTTGTATCATTTTTAAATTTTAAATCTGGATGCAATCCATAAATAGCCGCGTCCATTCCAGCTGGTTCATAATATTGAACACGAAAAGTATGCGGTCGTCTTTCTAAAATAGGTAATCCAGAATTTAAAGCCGTTCTAAATATAGTCGTGCCTATTTGACACAATCCTCCGCCATATTCATAAGTTGTTTTATTCCCTTTAATAACTAATTCTGGTAAATAACCAGTTTTTTTATTTACTTTTCCTAAAACCTTAACAGTTGAAAATTCTTCATCTGGTTCAATTAATAATCCATTTAACGCAGTTGCCCCTGTTTTAATATTACTTCGTCGATTTTTTGGACTTCCTTTAAAATTAGACTTTCCGATACCAATTATTTCTTTAATACCTAAATCATTAGCGCTTTCTGTGGTAATTTCAGGTTCTATTTCTTCTATAATTAATTCAATTTCTTTGTTTTTTTTAAAAATAATTTCTTTGTTTATTTTTTGATAGGTTTTTTCTATATTTAATTTCTTCCCATTTTTGCTTGCCTGAAATTCAACAATTTTTCCATTGTCAATTTTAAATTTAGCGTTTTGAGCATCTTGATTAATTTCCATCGCAATAGTTTTTAATTTTTTTTCTATTTCTTCTTGATTAAATCCAATACTAATTTCTTTTTGATTTTCTTCTAAATTTTTAAATTGACTAAATTGAAATTCAATCCATTTCTTACCAACATCTTTTTTTATTTCCCATTTTTTACCTTTAAAAGATAAACTAACTGGAAATAAATCTATGATTTCCTGAGCGACTGGAATAAATGTTTCAATTTGTTCTTTTGTTATTTTAGGATTTTCAATAATTAAAGTCAAATCAATTGGCTGAATATCTAAAAATTTTAAATTTTGTTCAAGCTCTTCTATCGCTTGTTGATAATCCAAAATATAACCTTCCTTTTCTGAAACAACCGCTATTTGATAATTTGTGTTAATTTTAAAATCCGCATTTTGTGAAAATTTTTCTAAAAAATGAAAATTATCTTTTAAGATTTTAATTAATTCTTCTTTTCTAAAATCATATTTCATTTCTATTTGTCGTCCATAAATTAAAGCATTCCACTGTTCTTTAATAAAATTAAAATCTTGATAATTTCTGCCTATTTGAAATGCCTGTTGAACTGAATTTTCTAAATCAAATCTTAAAAGATCGCGTGACAAATCTGGATCTGTTAATCCTATTGCAATTAAATCAATTTCAACAACCTTATCTCCTGAAACAAAAATTAATCCTTTTTGATTAATTTGTTCGGTTATTTCTTTTAAGAGATCTATCGCTTGTTCTTGAGTTTTTCCAGATAAATCTAAATTTCCTATTTTTATTCCGGGATAAATTTTTTGGCTGTAATATTTTTCAAAAATTGCAAAAAAAATAAACAAAAACAAAATCAATCCTCCTAAAATAATGATTAATTTTATCCAGATAGAAAGATTAATTTTTTCTGTTTTTTTTTTAAGAAAATTTATTTTCATTATTTTATTAGGCAACAATCGCCTTCTTATAAAAAGAAGTTATATATTTTTATATAAAAAAATTATTTTGCCTGCACTTTTATATTAATCGCTTTTGATTTTGTCGCTTTTGGTAAAGTAATAATTAAAACTCCGTTTTCTAATTCAGCCGCAATTTCTTCAGTTTTTACTTCAACTGGCAAAATAATAGAACGAGAAAAATTTCCCCAATAACATTCTTGATAAAAAAAATCTTCCTTATCAATTTCAAATTCTTGATGTCTAGAACCTCGGATGGTAATCATATCGTTATTAATAGAAATATCTATATCTTCCGGCTTAACTCCTGCAATTGTTGATTTTATCACAATATTATCCTTAGTTTGATAAACATCAACTGAGAGCTGTCCATCTTCTTCCAACCATTCATCTTGTTGTGAAGATCTAACTGATTGTCTTCCTTCTTCCACTTCTTCTGACTCCCCTTTTCCGTCATCGTCGTTTGGACGATTTGTTTGAAAAAGAAATTTCATAATATTTTCTCCCTATTAATTCACAAAATTAGTGAATTAAATTAAAAAATTAAAATTAAAATTTATTTTTTTAAAATTTCATAGACATTTTTAAATGAATCATAATAATCTTCTTCGATTTTTTGATATAATTCATCTGAAAAATCTTCATTATAAGTATGAATAATTTTATTTCTATCATCTGTTATTGTTAATAACAATTCTGTTTGTTCATCAGAAATTAATTTATTTTTTCTTAATTCTCTAAAACATTCTTTGGGCGAAAAAACGTCTATGCCAAATTTTTCATTCAAAAATATTTTGACAGTTTTCCAACAAAGCTCAAAAGTATATTCAAATCTTTTAATTACAGAATCTCTTATCAGCTCATTTTTTCTTTGATATAAAGCTTTTTTTAAATTCGCTAATGTTTTTTGAAATTCTTTTAATTTTAAGTTTAATGTGTTATCCATAAAATTTTATTATTAAAAATATTTTTCTTAAATTCATTGGATACTTTATTAAAGTTTATAATATCAACAAAATAAGGCAAAGTGGAATTTGTAAACTCTTCTTTTAATTTAATCAATTCTTTATTTTCAACTTTACCAATTACTCCCAAATCAAGATCGCCAAAATGTTCTTTAATCAAACTAGAACCAAAAATAAAAAACTTCAAATTTTTATTTTGATTAAATTTGTTAATTTTATTTTTTACCATTTGTAAATATTTATCTTTAATCATATTAAACATTTTTATACTTCACGTCAAATACCGTTGCGTTGGATTCTAAATGAAATTTAATTATTTTATACATAAGTTGAATTTAAGTTGAATTATTGATGGTATTTTAAAAATAAATCAATAATTTTTTATTTCTTGAAATAAATTTAAATCAATTTTTATTTTTTTAAATTCCCTCTCGTTTAACATTAGCCTTAAAACTTTAATTACGTTAGTGGAAATATTTAAACTATCTAAATCAATTTCTTTACATTTTTGACAAAATAATCCGCCAAATTTAAAACTAAAAACATTTTCATTTGGTTTAATTGTAATTTACAATGAACGCATTGATATAATTCCGACGCATAACCCAATAAAGAAAGGAAATGCAAGATAAAATAATAAGCTAAATAATCGCATTGATTGATTAATTTTAATGAAATCATTTCTAATGTTTTTCTTAATAATCTAAAGATTTTTTCATCTTTAAGGTGAACCTTTATCATTAAATCCGCTATTTTCAAAATCTGGCTTCCGTGTTTTATTTTTACTAAATCAAATTTTAAATTACAAAAACTATTTATTGTTTTGCTTCCAATTATTTTATCAAAATTTTTTCCTTTAACAATTATCAAATCAACTAAAGTAAACAGCTCTAAATGTCCAGTTAATTTACTTTTTATTTTTCTCGTTCCATGAGCTATTATTTCAATTTTCCTGTAATCTCGCGTATAATAATAGTTATTAAACGATCGTTTTCTCTAAAATTTTCCCGCTTTAAAATTATTCCTATTGTTTTGTAAAACATAAAGTAAGCAAAATTTAGGAAAAATTTTTACAAAATCCTAATTTCAAAATTCAAATATCAAATCAAATCTAAAATCCAAATAACAAAAAAATAAAAGATAATTTTCGACTTTTAGTCATACTCATTAATTTAATATTTAGATTTTGTCATTTATCGTTATTTTTTAAATCCACAATTTTCAATTGCAATTCTCTATTTCCATTCCATTCATTAATATTAATTTCAAAAACAACGTTAATTTTGTCGTTTATTTTTAATTCTTTTTCTCCAAAACCAAAACCAATCATTTTAACAGGTTTTTGTCGATCATCCGAAACTAATAATTTTAAATGTTTGCCATTTTGACCAAGTTTTTCTAAATTCGCTATTTTTAAATTTTTAATTAAAAATTTTGGCTTGGAATTATCTTTTCCATAAGGTTCAAATTTTTTTAATTCATCAAATAGCTCCCAGCTTGCTTCGGATAAATTTATTTCTTGATCAATTTTTAAAAAAGGAATTAAGTCTTGATCTGAAATTTCTTTACTGGCTATTTTACTTAATTTTTCTTTAAAATTTTCTAAATCATTTTCTAAAAAATTAAAAGCAACCGCGCCGCTATGCCCGCCAAAAGAAACTAAAAGATCTTTAACTTTTTCTAAAGCGACGATTAAATTAAAATTGTCCGATCTCCCGGATCCTTTTATTGTTGTTCTTTCTTTATTATCTATTTTTTGTTTTTTAAAAGTCATAGCCATTACCGGCCGATTAAAATTTTTACAAAGTCTTCCAGCTACCAATCCTAAAACTCCTTCTGGCCAATTTTTATTAAAAACAAATAAAATTTTTTGTTTATTATCCACTTTACCAATTTGTTTTAAAGCTTGCGAAACTATTTCTTCTAATATTTTTTGTCTTTCTTGATTAATTTGATTTAATTCCTCTGCTAATTTTCTTGCCTCTTCTTTATTTTGAGTTTTTAAAAGTTGATAACTTGTATTAGCGTGATTAAGTCTTCCCGCGGCATTAATTCGAGGGGCAATTTGAAAACCAACATTCCAAGTGTCTAGTTTGTAATTTAAAATTCCTTTCATTTGTTCTGAATTAAAGACTTGTGATTTATTAGAAATTAAATTGGAATTGGGAGTTAATCCAATTATTTTAATTAATTCTTGAAGACCAATTCGTTTGGTTTTATTTAAAACAATTAATCCGTATTTAATTAATGTTTTATTTTCTCCCAAAACAGGAACTAAATCCGCTACCGTTGCAATAACTAATAAATCCAAAAGCCATTTTTCAAATCCTTCAAAATTAAATTCATTGCTTGTTTTTTGTTTTTCTTTGAGAAGCGCTTGAGCTAATTTAAAAGCCACTCCTGCTCCAGCCAAATCTTTGAAAGGATATCTATCATCTGTTTTAGGATGAATTATCGCAAACGCTTTTGGTATATCTTTAAAAATAGCGTAATGATGATCAGTAATAATTACATCTATATTCTTTTTTTTAGCGTATTCTACTGCTTTTTTATCTTTAATTCCACAATCCACAGTAATAATTAATCCCTCCTGTTTTTTAAATTCTTTAATTTTCTGACACAAAAAATCAATTGCCGGCTCTTTTAATCCATATCCTTCTCTTTCTCGATGAGGAATATAAATTTCAGTTTTTGCTCCCAATTTTTCTAAAGTTTCAACTAATAAAAGCGATCCGCAAATTCCATCGGCGTCATAATCCCCATGAACCATAATCAATTCTTGATTTTGAATCGCTAAAAAAATTCTTTTGATTGCTTGTTTTATTCCAGAAAATAAAAAAGGATCAAGAACATCTTGACTATAATCTGGATACAAAAATTCATCAATTTGTTCTTGTGTTTTTAATTCTCTATTAAATAATAATTGCAAAATAATCGGATTAATTTGTGGAAATTGATTTTTTTCTTCTATTGAAATTGGTTTATTGATAATCCAGCGCATAAAATAGAGGCAAAAAAAATTTAGGAAAAATTTTTACAAAATT